>VGYP01000620.1 GCA_016872955.1 Planctomycetota bacterium | reverse complement strand
GTCGCTGGCGATTCACCACCCGAATCAGCGACCGGCCCGGCGGCGTGGCCAGGCTCGCCGCAGCGATCGCCGCGGCTGGTGCGAGCGTGCGCGAGATCGTGCACGACCGCTCGTTTGCCGGGGCCGACATCTTCTCCACGGTCGTCGAGGTGACGGTGGAGACGGCCGACCGCGAGCACTGGGCGACGCTACTCGGACGCCTGCGGGCCGAGGGGTTTGAGGCGCTGGCCGGGTGGCCGGCCGACGACGGCGATCACCGAAATCTGTGACGGTCGTGCCGGCGATACCGGCCGGCCCGGCGCGGCTCAGGGATGGCTTGGGCGGGTGTCGATGCTTCCCTGGATGCGGGCTCGGGCCGGAGCCTGCACGACAGGAGCGCCGACATGCGCACTCATCATCACGGCCTCGCCGCGGTCTTGCCGCGGACCGTCTCGAACCAGTCAGAGGAAGTGATCCGCGAGCGGGAGCGGCTGCGCCGCGAACTGCTGCGGCGGATCATGGCCCGAGAAACGCGGAGGCAGTCCGTTCGCGGGCTGCTCCACTGACCGCCCGCTAGCCCGCGAGGGGAGGCAGCGATGACGACTGCACGCGATCCTGAGAGGACGCCGGCGGCGCCGGCTGCGCCGAGACTTCCGCCCCGGCGGGGCGGGGCGCTAGTGGGCCTGACCGCCACGATGGTGGCGATGCTCGGGGCCGGGCGGGCGGTGGCCCAGGCGGTGCCCTGGGGCTGGGATGCCGGCGGGCCGGCCAAGGCGGTCTGGTCGCCCGAGAACCTCGCCGACTTCCTGCTCACCGGCCAGACGCCGCACCCGGCAGTGGCCCGGATCATCGCGCCGGAGTCGTCGGGCACCTCGCTCGGGTCGGGCGTGCTCGTCGACGTCAACCGCACGCAGGGGCTCGTGCTCACCAACTGGCACGTCGTGCGCGACAGCCGCTCGGCGGTGCTCGTACAGTTCGCCGACGGCTTCCAGTCGGCCGGCACCGTGATCCGCTGGGACGAGGCCTGGGACCTGGCGGCGCTGGTGATCTGGAAGCCGCGGGCCACGCCCGTCTCGATCGCCGCCGCGCCACCGGCGATCGGCGAGCCGCTCACGATCGCGGGATACGGCCGCGGCTCCTACCGCGAGGAGAGCGGACCATGCCTCGACTACCTCTCGCCGGGCAGCGATTATCCGCGGGAGTTCGTCGAACTCAAGGCGACCGCCCGCCAGGGCGACTCGGGCGGTCCGATCTTCAATGCCGGCGGTGAACTCTCCGGCGTGCTCTTCGGCCAGAACAACGGCCGCACGATCGGCAGCTGCACCACCCGCGTGCGGGCCTTCCTGGCCGCCGTCGGGTCGAGCGGCTTCGTGGCCAGGCCGATCGCCGAGTTTTCAGATGCCCGGGCGGTCGATCGGGGGATCGGGCTGGCGGCGGCGACGTCCGAGCGAATCGCCGACAACGGCGGGGCCCTGCCGCGTTCGACCCAGGTCGAGGCCACACCCGCGCTACCCGCGGCGCGGCCCGTGATGG
>VGYP01000619.1 GCA_016872955.1 Planctomycetota bacterium | reverse complement strand
AGCTTCTGGCCCTGGAGCTGCGCGAGTTGCTGCCCCTTGGTGAGACTCTCGGGCATCGGCTGACCGTGGAGTTGGGCGAGCTTCGGCTTGGGGTCGAAGGTCTCGAGCTGCGACGGGCCGCCCGCCATCGTCAGCCAGATCACCCGCCGGGCCCGCTGCGGCAGCGGGGGCGGGGAGAAGATGCCGCGGAGCGGGGCGGCCGTCGTGGGCGCGGCGAGGGAGGCGAGGGCGACCGCGCCGAGCCCCTGGACGGAGCGGCCCAGAAAGACGCGGCGGGCGACGGCCCGGGCGAGCGGATCGGTGGGCATCATGTCACGACCTCGTGATGGTCTCGTGGAGGTTCAGCAGGACGCGTGCCACGTGCGTCCAGGCGGCGAGTTCGGCGGCGTCGACCCCGGCCGGCGGTGCGGCCTGGCCGGTCTTGAGCAGGTCGGCGGCAGCGGCTGGATGGGCGCGGTAGTGAGCCAGGTGCGCCTCCACCAACGGCAGCACCGCCGCCATCTCCTCCTGCCGCGGCAGTCGCTGCAGCACCCGCTGCCAGGCCCAGGCAAGCCGCTCGTCGGCACTGCCGGCCGGCCGGGCGGCGAGCGTGGCGGCGGCGAGCACCCGTGCCGCCTCCACGAAGCTCGGATCGTTGAGCAGCACAAGCGCCTGCTGCGGGATGTTCGAACGTGTCCGCTCCGCGCAGCATTCCTCGCGGCTCGGCGCGTCGAGGGCGAGCATGGCGGGGTGCAGGAAGGACCGCTGCCACCAGGTGTAGAGACCGCGGCGGTGCTGCCGATCCCCTGCGTCCACCGGATAATCGCGGACGGGGAAGTTGAGGTTTTCCCAGTAACCGGCGGGCTGATAGGGCTTCACGCTCGGCCCGCCGATGGTGAGCACCAGCAGGCCCGACGTGGCCAGCGCGACGTCGCGGACGAACTCGGCATCCAGCCGGAACGTCGATTGGCGGGCGAGTTCGCGATTGGCGGGGTCGGCCGCCACGACCGCCGCCGGCGCCACCGACGACCGCCGATAGGCGCGACTGCCGACAATCGTCCGCACCATGTGCTTCACGTCCCAGCCCGAGTCCATGAACTCGCAGGCCAGCCAGTCGAGCAACTCGGGGTTCGTGGGCGGCTCGCCCTGCGAACCAAGATCCTCGAGGTTGCGGCTCAGGCCGACGCCGAAGAACTGCTTCCAGAGCCGATTCATGGTCACGCGGGCCGTGAGCGGGTTGTCGCGGGAGACGATCCAGGTGGCCAGGTCGAGTCGTGTCGGGTCGCGGCCCTCGATCGTCGGCCGCGGCAGGAACGAGGGCAGCGCTCGCTTGATCGGCGGCTGGCTCTCGTCCATCCAGTTGCCGCGGGGGAGGATGCGGACCACCCGCGGATTGCCGCTGGCCGTGACGAGGCAGTGAGGCAGGCTTCCCTGGAAGTCCCTGACCGCTTTCTCCGCGGCGGCCAACTGCTCGCGAGCGGTGGCCTCGAGCTTCGAGACGTGGCCGCGGAAGTAGCCGCGGATGCTCTCCGCT
>VGYP01000618.1 GCA_016872955.1 Planctomycetota bacterium | reverse complement strand
CGGGTCGCCACCAGCCGGTTGCCGAGTTCCTCGACGGTCACCTCGTCGGGGCCCAGTCGCAGTGCCCCCGCCGCCTCCACCTCGACGATCTCGGGCCGTGCCCCAGCGACGGTCTCGGCTCCGCCCACCTGCGGCAGGTCGAGTTCGAACCGCCGCTCATCGCCCGAAAACTTGGTAGCGCACATGAAGAAGATCGTGAGCACGAGGATCACGTCGATCATGGGCGCCAGGTTGGGCGTGGGCTCCTCGTCATCGGACAGACGCACCAGCGGCATGGCCTCACCCCGCAAGCCGACGCTTCGGTTCGGCGAGCGCCTCTTGCGAGACCTCGTCGATCACCTGCTGGCACGTCTCGTCGAGCCGCATGGCGAGCCGGTCAACGCGGCTGGTGAAGTAGGAATGCAGCACCATGGCCGGGATCGCGACCAGCAATCCCATGGCAGTCGTGATCAATGCCTCGCCGAAGCCACCGGCCAGCAGATCGGGCCGGCCCATCGCCCCGGCTGCCGCCACCTCGTTGAAGGAGCGGATCAGGCCGGACACGGTGCCCAGCAGGCCGAGCAGCGGGGCGATCGTCGCCACCCCGTTGAACACGCGGCGGTAGCGACGGAGATGGTTGATCTCCCGCTCGCAGGCGTCGATCGCCGCCTGCTCGATCTCAACGGCGGGCCGGCCCCAGCGACGGATCGCGGCGGCGAACACGCGGGCCGCAGGGCTGCCGTTCTCGTCGCAGGCCTGGAGCGCAGCGGTGCGGGCCAGCGCACGCCCCTGAAGCTGGGTCACCATGCGATCGGTGAATAACTTCGGGACCACGCGACCGGTACGCAGGCTGACTGCCCGCTCGATGCCGAACACCGCGAGGGCGAACGAGCAGCCGAAGAGCGGCACCATCAGGATGCCGCCGTCGCGGATCGTGGCGAGCAGGTTGCCGGTGGGGATCACGCGGCCCGGTAGAGCGGTCGGCGTATCCGCGCTGGAGGGTGGGGCAGCGGCGATTCGCAGCGGCTCGCGGGCCGGCTCGGCGGTGCCAGCCCACGCGCGGGCCTCCTGGGCGACCGTCACCGGCAGGGGTGCGGTGGTGGCGGCGAGGGTCACGAGGACGGCGCGCAGCACCGCCCGCCGTGCCTGCCAGGCACGCCCCTGGGCTCCGGAGTTCCTTCTCCGTGAAGCTGGCATGAGATGACCGAAGGAGCGTGGCGGCGGTCAGTCCTTCGACGCGACCACACCGTTTGGTATCGGCAGCTGCGGCGGTGGGAGGCGAATGCTTTGGGGGCGTCGGCATCCGCCGTCGCGATCGTCACGACCGGCCAAGTCGCCCACGCGACGCCGGGTTCGGGCCGTGGAAGGCAAGCATGGTCGGCGAGGCAGGTGATCCTGAGGCGGCGCGGCTGGCGCGGGGCTGCCTACGCCGCCTGAACGGACGTTTGCCTTTCCCGCCTGCCTCCGATCGCCGCCAGGGCCGCTCCGGAGCACTGGGAACCCCTCGCGGAGAATGTGCCAGGGGTGATGGGTGTGATGA
>VGYP01000617.1 GCA_016872955.1 Planctomycetota bacterium | reverse complement strand
ACGACGTCCTTGCCGCCGCGGGCCTGAAGGTCAGGGACCTCGGACCCGATCGACCCTTCGAGCCTAGGCAGAGGCCCAGCCGGCCCAGCATCAGCTTCCTGCTGCCGCCGCCCCCGCCGCCGCCCCCGACCGACGACACGGAGAAGGCTGCCAAGCGGCAGTTGTGGCCCCGACTGATGGTGCCGGAGGTCGCGGTGCTTGAGCGGATCCGGGACGTGCGAGGGATCTCGGTCGAGGGGCTAAAGCTGGCCGTCGAGCGCGGAATCCTTCGTGCCGGATACTATGAGGGCTGCCAGTGCTGGTTCGTCACCGATGAACGACGGATCGCTGCGCAGGCCAGAAGGATCGATGGCCAGCGATTCCGCACCGCCGATGGGCCGGAGGGCCTGTCCCTTGGGGGAACCGTTGGCGGTTGGCCGATCGGGGCTGCCGCGATCAAGCCGGAACACCGTTCCATTCTGTTCTGCGAGGGTGGACCGGACCTCCTGGCAGCGCACGCCTACATCCAGGCTGACGGCCGTCAGGATTCTGCTGCAGCAGTCGCCATTCTCGGGGCCTCCACCGCAATCGCTGGCGAGGCCTTAGAGGTCTTCCGAGGCCGCAGGGTGCGGTTCGTGGTTCACGCTGACGATGCCGGCAGGGCGAGCCTAGCCCGGTGGAGCCAGCAGCTTCACGGCATCGCGGCCGACATGGATTCGATTTCCTTCGGCAGCCTCCGCCGAGCCGACGGCAAGCCGTGCAGCGACCTAAACGACACGCTGCTGGTCAGCGCCGACACCTTCGAGAAAGCCCGGGTGCTGCACGGGTTGACGCCATGAACCATCCCTCACCCCGAATGAATGCTACATCCGCCGACGAAAGCCCGCCGCCCATAGAAAAAGAAGAGCCGGGGAGGCCTGTCGAAACCTCACCGGCTTTGTCACCGATCATTGCTGGTTGGAACTCTACGACGACCGCGACGGCCGCGCAATCCGCAACGGTCCAAGTTGCCTGCCAGGATCCCGAGAATCCGCAACCGACCCAGGTGGTCGTCGTAGAGCCACAGAACGAGCTGGTTGAACGGATCGCGCACACGCGGTTCGATCCCAACAACAAGCCGCCCGACGATCCCTGCGTCTTCAGCCTAGCCGGGGTGGAGATCGCTCACGCCGGGAACCTCATCGCCATCGCTGCAGCGGTGAAGTCCGGCAAGAGTTCTGTCATTGCTGCCATGATCGCCTCCCTCATGGGCGAGGACCTGGAGCGGGACTACCTCGGGTTCAGCGGCTCCAACCCTGAGGGCAAGAGGGTCCTTCACTTCGACACGGAGCAGTCTCGGGGCGACCACTGGCGCATGGGCATGCGGACGATCATGCGGGCGGGCCTGGAGGTGCCGCCGGCATGGTACGAGAGCTACTCGCTGATCATGCTGAGCCCGAAGGAGCGTGTGGATGTTATTGGGGCGATGGCGCGGGCGGCCGTGGCATTCGGTGGGCTGCATTCGATCTTCATCGATGGTGTCGCCGACCTGATCCTCGACGTGAAC
>VGYP01000616.1 GCA_016872955.1 Planctomycetota bacterium | reverse complement strand
GAGGTCGTCTTGGATGGAGACGACGAGTCGCTTCAGGTCGGCCAGGAGCGCGGCACGGTCGATCATGCGGGGGTTGGCTCGGGCGGCGTGCCGCGATGAAGGTTTTTGATCCAGCCGAGTGGGACGACGGCCTTCTGGCCCGTGCCCTCGAGCGACACGAGCCGGCCGTCGAGCCGGGGGGCGTCGCCGCCGGGCACGAGGAGCCAGACGCCGGGGACGCCGCCCCGCGTGCCGCTGGATTGGGCAAGCGAGGTGAGGACGTCCATGAGATCGTAGCGGGCGAGGATCGCGGCGCGGATGAGCAGGAGCGGCCGCCGCTCGGTGAGGAGAGCTTGCTTCAGGATGTCACCGGCCTGCTTCGCCATGCGGCAGAGGTTTTCCCACTTGCGGCCGCTCGCCGGATCGTCGGAGGCGACGACGACGTCCCAGGGCACCTGGTTGTCGCGGGCGAGTCGCTGCATGGCGGCGAGCATCTGGGCCTCGACGTCGATCGTGGCCACGCCGTAGCGGTTCGCCAGTTCGTCGGCGGCCGCGTCGTAGAGCTTGGGCGGTGCGAGGATCGCGACGAACTGGCCGCCCTTGGCCGCACGGGAGAGTTGGGTGTCGAACTGGCGGGCTTCGAGACCGGCTGGGGAGAGTTGATCGGAGCTGCGGGGGGGCGTGGCGGGCGACGCCGATGGAGCCGCGGCGGTCGCGGGAGCGGCGAGGCCGGGGTCAGTGGGAAGCCGCGTGGGCATCCGGCTGCCGGTGGTGACCGTGTAGGTGAACTTCACACGGTTCTTGAAGCAGCCTTCGTCGGGCAGCCAGTCGAACTCGCAGCCCGTTTCCGTGAGCAGGAGGCCGAGGGCGGCCTGGTCGGGCAGGGGGCAGGCCTCGGGATAGCGGCTGCGGATCACCTCGCGGATCTCGTCGGGGGTGATCGTCTGCCGGCTGACGAGCGCGCCCTGGGCGAGGCGGATAGCGCGCGTGGCCGACATGCCGCGCGGATACAGCTCCTGTTTGCTCGACACGGCCGCCTTGCGGCTGGCCGCGGCGGCGAGGCGAATGAGCCTCGTGTCGTCGATCGCGAGGCCCGCGGGAGGCGGTGCGGCGGCGCGGAGACGGGCGGCGACGCTGGCCGGCGGCAGAAGCGGATCGGCCTCGGCGAGCTCGTCGGCCTGCACGCCAAGCTTCGCGGCCCAGTCGGCGGCGTCGGGCACGCCCGTGAGCGTGAGGAGGATGCGATTACCTGAGCGGGAGATCGTGAATCGCGTCTTCCGGGTGTCCTCCGACCCATCCGATGCGGCTGGCTCCGCCTCCCAGTGGGTTCGCTCCACTTCCCACGCCGCCCGCACGATTGCCCGGGCCCGGCGGAGGGCTTCGTCACCCTCGGCACTGCTGCCGCGGGCGGCGACGAGGGCGGCTGCGGCTTCGTCGACGGTCATGACGGCGCCCGAGGCCTCGAGGAGCGCGGCGAGGGCGTCGCGCACGCGGTCGATGGCCGGTTGCTTGCCGAGCCGCCCCTGCAACTTCGTGATCAGGTGCGACACG
>VGYP01000615.1 GCA_016872955.1 Planctomycetota bacterium | reverse complement strand
ATGGCCTGGGTGGAGCAGGTCGACGAGTCGGCGGTGCGGTTCACGCAGGGCGTTGATCTCTTGCTCCGGCGCGAGGATCTGGACCGGGCCCGCGAGGCGCTGGGGAAGGCGGGATTCGTCCATCGGCGTTCCGCCGGGATCGAGATGTTCCTCGACGGTCCCGGCGCGAAGGCCCGTGACGCGGTGCACGTGATCTTCGCGGGGGAGAAGGTCCGCCCGGAGTACGTCGCCGCGGCTCCGGACGTGACCGAGTCGGTGTCGTTCCGGTCGTACCGCGTGCTCACGGTCGAGGCGGTCGTGCGGATGAAGCTGACGTCGGATCGCGACAAGGACAGGATGCACGTCCGCGACATGATCGGCGTCGGCCTCGTGGACGCCACATGGCCGGCCCGCTATCCGCCCGAACTGGCCGCCCGCCTGCAGCACCTGCTCGACACGCCCGACGGCTGAGCGAGGCCCGCCGCGGCGATCACCGCCAAGCCGAACGGAATGACGACATGCCCGCTCGACACCCCGACACGTGCTGCTGGCAGGCCTTGCTGCTGATTCCGGCAGCGGCATGCGTTGGAGCCTGGGCCGGGGCCGGTCCGGCTGTCGCGAACGCGGAGCCCGCGACACGGATGGTCGGTGAACTCGTCGAGGGCCTCGGGGGCAGGCTCACGGTTCGCGATGGTGCGGTGGTCGGCATCCATCTGGGGAAGACGCGGGCCGACGACGAGACCCTGCGCGGCCTCCTGCCATGCGCGGCGACGCTCGAGGAGCTCTCCCTCGCCGACACCGCCGTCAGCGACGCCGGCCTCGAGACCCTGGCCCGATTCGTCCACCTGCGAGCCCTGCACCTGGCCGGCAGTCGAGTGCGGGGGCCGGGGCTCGAATCGCTTGCGTCGCTCACCGATCTGCGGTTGCTCGGCCTGAAGGGCACCGGCGTCGAGGATCAGCACCTCGCGTTGCTCGCCGGCCTGAACCGGCTCGAATGGCTCGGCCTGCGCGACACGGCGATCGGCGACGCCGGCCTTGAGCACGTCGCCCGGATCAGGTCGCTTGAGGGGCTCTCTCTGTCCCGGACCAAGGTCAAGACCCTGGCGCCGCTGGCGGTGCTCGTCGGGATGCGGCGGCTCCTGATCGACGACCTCGGCCTGGTGGCGGGTGACCTGGCCGTGCTGCGGTCGTTTCCGGAGCTGCACACGCTCGACGTCAGTGGTAATCCGCTCGATGACGAGGCGGCAGCCGCGCTGGCACGGCTGCCGCGGCTGGCATCGGTGGACGTGTCCAGAACTCGCATCACGGCCGCCGGTGTGCGCGAGTTGACGGGCTTGGCGACGCTGCGGCAGCCGATCGACCTGCCGAACACGATCGTGGCCGGGGTCACTAACCCGGTGCCGGTACCGGTGAGTGCCGGCCTTGGGCTCGGGGGCATCGGCGTGGACGCCGAGGCATTGGCGGCCTGCGGGAATGGTGCCGGCATCCGCTGGCTCGTGCTCGACGGCTGTCGATTCGACGGGGCCGCCCTGGAGCGGCTGGTCGCCGCGCT
>VGYP01000614.1 GCA_016872955.1 Planctomycetota bacterium | reverse complement strand
GGCCGCGGCCAGGCCCGACCCAGGTGGCCGCTTTGTGCCTGGGCAGCACGTAGCGGACTTTGGTTATCCGGCCGTCTGCACCGCGGATCACGGACAGTCGCTCGAGGGCGAAGGGGGGCCGGGCGCAGTATCGGAGAAGATGTTCAAGACTTCGAAAATAGCTCGGCACATCACGATCGACGAGCGTGATCCGGACACTCGCGTCTACTGAAAACCCGCTGTTCTGCCAGGCGAGCATGTCGGCGGCGGCCGCGGCGTCGATGAGGCCCGCACGCCTGAACCACCGGATCACGCGGCGACGCACCCGCTCGGTGAGCGCGGCCAGATCGGCCTGGTTGATCGGCCGGGCCGGCACGAACGCCGGCGGCGCGTGGCACGGTGCGCCGTTGGCAGGCGGCACGAAGACGCCGTCGGTCACGCCGGCGTGCAGGTGCACATGGTGGTTGAGCGCCGAGCCGAAGCGGTGCAGAAAGGAGATGCCGCCGAGTCGCGGGCGGGAAGCACTCGGTGTGTCGGCAGCAGCGGTGACACCGGAGGCCGTGATCAGAGTCCGCTCGATCTCGTCGAGGAAGATTCTCGTCACGGCGGCGACGGCTCGGGGTCGGTCGGCGAGAAAGCCCCGCAGCCGCTTGGGCACCGAGATCACCCACTGCCGCACTGGCACCGGCGGGATGACGTGATCGGCGAGATGCGCCGCCGTCTGTGCCATGTGGCGGCCGTTGCAGGACGGGCAGACGCCGCGGCCCTTGCAGGAGAAGGCCACGACGAATCCCTGGCCGCAGCCGGTGCACAGCGCGCGGGCGAACCCGAAGCAGAGCATTCCGCACTCGAGATAGCCGCGGAACTCCTCCTCGACATAGCCCGGCACGGGCCGCTCGGCGGCTTCCCGCCAGGCGAGCCAGCTTTCGAGGTTCTCGGAGATGATCTTGTGGAGCGGGGTCTTCTCGGGGCGACGCCGCTCGTAACGGCGGGACGCCGCGGGACCTCCGTGCGGGCGAGGCCGCGGCCGCCCGGGAAACCCTGTGACGGCGGCGATCATGGGCGGCCCCGGGGGTGGACGGCAGAAGTAAACAGCCGTACACTACTGGCGGGACGCCTCGGCTCCCAGCCGCTGCGGGGCATTGCCGCCGAAGGTGTCGTTGACGCCGCAGCGGGGCGTGGCAGGCTGCACGTCCGCTCGGGGCCTCCCGTGACTCAGGAGGTTCTCGTGACTCAGGAGGTTCTCGGGGGAGCGAACAGCGGCTCCATCCGCCGGACTTGCGCCGGCCGCAGGCCCTGCGCCGCCGTCCGGCGACCGGCGGCGTTGAGCGTCCAGAGGGCGTGGCGGCCGGTGGCGGACCTCGGCCTCGCGGAACTCGTCCGCCCGGTCGTCGGGGATTCGGTCTTCGCGGACGAGGTCGACGAGGCCGCCGTTCGCTTCCGCCAGGCGGCGCTTGAACTGGTCGAGCGGGACGGGGCCGAACATCTGCTGGTATCGCCGCCAGCCGGCGCTCACCAAGACCTTGTCGCGGAGGTTGGACACCCCGTCCCCGCCAGCCC
>VGYP01000613.1 GCA_016872955.1 Planctomycetota bacterium | reverse complement strand
CGCGTCCCCCCCACCGCCAACGGCCTCGTGACGGCACTGGCCGCAGCCTCCGTCAGCCTCGCCCTGGGGGTCGGCCCGGCCCACGCCGAGCCAGCCCCCGCGGCGGCCGCCGGGCCGGCCAAGGCGAAAGACCAGCAAGCCGTCGGCACGATCGCCCATTTCCGGCTCGCCGGTGATTTTCCCGAAGGCGTGGGGCAGGGGGGGCTCTTGGCCGATGTCGCGCCACGGCTGCACCGGCTCATCGAACGGCTCGACAAGGCGGCCGCTGACGAACGAGTGCGAGGCATCCTGCTGGTGATCGAGTCGCCGACCATCGGCCGGGGGCGGGCCGAGGAGGTGCGAACGGCCATCGGTCGACTGCGGCAGGCCGGCAAGCCTGTCACGGCAGTGCTCGTTGGCGGGGAGCCGGTGTCCTACGCCGTCGCCGCTGCCTGCGACGCCGTGGTGATGCCGCCGGCGGCCACGCTCGAACTGACTGGTGTCCGGGCCGAGATGATGTTCTTCAAGGCGCTCCTCGACCGGCTGGGAGTCGATGCAGAAATCCTGCAGGTAGGCGAGTTCAAGGGAGCCGGTGAACCGCTGACGCGGACGAGCATGAGCCCGCAGCTCCGTGGCCAGTACGAGTCGTTCGTCGGCGATCTCTACGAGCAACTTGTCGAACGCGTGGCGGCCGATCGTCGCCTCGAGCCGGGCCGGGTCCGCGAACTGGTCGATATCGGCGTCTTCACCCCCGATGCGGCTCGCGAGGCGAAGCTGATCGACGCGGTGCAATACGAGGACGAAGCTCTGGCCGCCCTCGCCGAGCGATTGGGGGGAGAGCGGCCCAAGCTCTCGCGGGACTACGCCGCGCGAACGCTGGATGACGACTTTTCGGGCCTACAAGGCCTCGTGAAGCTGACCGAGATCCTCTCCGGCCGCAAGCCGGCCACGCCCGCCGGCAAGGGGCGGCGGATCGCGATCGTGCATGTGGCCGGCGAAATCCGGGCGGGCAAGGGCAGCGACGACCTCGTGATGGGATCGTCCGCCGGCGCCGACACCGTGGCCAAGGCGATCCGTGAGGCGGCCATCGACGAGAAGGTGGCGGCCATCGTGCTGCGGATCGATTCACCAGGCGGCTCCGCACTGGCCAGCGACCTGATCTGGCGGGAGGCCGAGCGGGCCAAGAAGCCCGTCGTGGCGAGCCTCTCCGACGTGGCGGCGAGCGGCGGCTATTACGTGGCCGTGGCTGCCGACCGGATCGTGGCCGCCCCGGGCACGCTCACCGGCTCGATCGGCGTCGTGGGCGGCAAGATCGCGATCGGCGACGCCCTGGAAAAGGTGGGTGTGCACACCGACGTCGTCAGCAAGGGCAGGAACTCGGGCTGGCTCTCCCCGACGGCGCCGTTCAGCGACGGCGAACGCGACGCCTTCCTGGGCACCATGAAGGACGTCTATCGACTCTTCACCGGCAAGGTCGCCGCGGGCCGCAAACTCGACCTCGCGAAGGTTGAGGCGCTGGCCGGGGGCCGCGTCTACACCGGCCGCCAGGCGGTCGAGGCCGGC
>VGYP01000612.1 GCA_016872955.1 Planctomycetota bacterium | reverse complement strand
ACCGGTCTGGCCCTCGACGGGACCACCGGACGGGCGTTCTTCCTCGGTTCCTCGGCGGCGGACATCCGGGTCAACCAGGTCCTGCTCGACGACCCGACCACCCTGCAGGCGGCCGGTGCAACGCCGCCCGGCGGCTCCTTCGCGCGCGGCGACAACCGCGCGGCGCTGGCCCTGTCCAAGCTGGGCAATGAAGCCATCGCCGACCTCGACGGCCAGACCTTCGGTGGCGCCTTCAACCGCGCCGTCGGCCGCCTCGGCGGGGAACTCTTCTCGGTCAACCAGCGCCTGGCCGACCAGAAGGTCGTCTCGGACCTGCTCAAGGGACAGCGCGATTCGGTCATCGGCGTGTCGATCGACGAGGAGATGACCGACCTGACGCGCTTCCAGCGCGGCTATCAGGCCAGCGCCAAGTTCATCGCGACCATCGAAGAGATGCTGGAGACCACCCTCGGGCTCAAGCGCTAGCCCCACTGAAAGGCCACGGACATCATGCGAGTCACCAACGCTTCCTACGCCGATCGACTGGTTGCCAACCTCGGCAACATGACGACGCGACTGGCCCGCTACCAGAACCAGATCGCGACAGGCAAGCGCATCGCCCTGCCCGAGGACGATCCCTCCGCCGTCCGCCGCACGCTGGACCTCGAGGCGGAGCGCGGCCGCCTTGGTCAGTACGGCCGCAACATCACCCGCCTCAAGGAGACGGCCACCACGACCCAGACGGTGATGCGGTCGCTCACCAAGATCGCCACCCGCGCCTCGGAGATCGCCGTCAAGGCCAACAGCGTCCGCTCGGCGGACGACCTGAAGGCCTACGCGGCGGAGGTGACCCAGATGATCCATCAGGCCGTCTCGTCGGCGAACGTCAACCTGCGCGGGGACGCCGTGCTGGCGGGCACCCGCAACGGGCAACTGGCCTTCAGCGTGACCCTCGGTGCGGATGGAAGGGTCCAGGCGGTGACCTACAACGGCAACCAGAACGTCCCGGCGCTGGAGATCGCCGAGGGACAGGACCTCGTGGCCGGGGTGGTCGGATCCAACCCGGCGGGCAGCGGGCCGGCCGGCCTGACCCAGGATCCCCGGTCTGGTGCCGACCTCTTCGGACACCTCATCCAGTTGCAGGACCAGCTGCTGGCGGGCAACGGGGCGGCCGTCACCTCCACGACGGCGGTGGGATTGCAGGCCGACGTCGACAATCTGCTCCGACATGTCGCCGCCAACGGCGTCGTGCAGGGGCGGCTCGAGGCGGCCGATGCATCGGTCGGGGACCGGCTGCTGGCGCTGGAGAGCCAGATCTCCGGCGAGACCGATGTCGACCTGGCCAAGGCCCTCGTGCAGCTCAACCAGGTCCAGTTGTCCTATCAGGCCGCCCTCCAGACCGCCGGGAAGACCATGACGATGTCCCTGATGGACTACATCCGCTAGCCACGTCGCGGCCGCGTCCAAGGTCCACCGATGGAGGATCCGGTGGCGGCACAACTCTCCCCCCGAGGGCGGTCCGGGCGACAGTCTTGATCGGGACGCCGGGATGACGGTAGGTTGCG
>VGYP01000611.1 GCA_016872955.1 Planctomycetota bacterium | reverse complement strand
CGCCGCCGAAGCCGCGGACGGCGGCAGCGATCTCGTCCGAGTCGGTCGCCACGAACGTGGCCAGCGTGCCACGGGCCGAGGCGGCGTTGCGCCAGGTGTGTTCGACGAGCGGGCGGCCGGTTTCGGCCAGCAGCATCTTTTTGGACAGTCGCGTGCTCGAGAGCCGGGCGGGGATCACGACGAGGGCGGAAGGTGGCACGGGGAGGTTGACTTCGGGCAGGGGCGCGGACAGGGATCGATAGTTGTATATCCGGCGACCGCTGGTAGCATCAAAAGCGGTGCGGCGCACAGGCCGCGACCCACTCGCCCGAGTGGCGGAATTGGCAGACGCGCAAGATTCAGGTTCTTGTCCAGGTAACTGGGTGGAGGTTCAAGTCCTCTCTCGGGCATTTTGGGCGGCTGCTGCCGCCCCGGCATCGAAGGCCGCCGTGCGGGACCGGTTGACAGCGATAGGTACCGTGGGGTCCGGTTGCCCGCTCGCCCTAGGCTTGTAGGATGGCCGGGGGGCCGTAGCTCAGTTGGTTAGAGCATCGGACTTTTAATCCGTTGGTCCTGGGTTCGAGTCCCAGCGGCCCCACTTCCATCGGGCGCCGGTGTGGTCCGGTCGGCTTTGCGGCCCACCGGCCTCCCTGCCGAACACCCGCCCGCGGCGTGTCGAACCAACTCACGGAGGTGATGGGCGTTTGGCTGGGGCTGGTCGCGTCCGGCGGCGTGAAGCCGATCGGAACCTCGGAACGGGCTTGGGTCAGCCGTTGTCGTCCGCGGGGGCACGGGCCACTTCGGTGACCGGGGTGGCCCGCGTGCCCGCCGTGTCGTCGGTGCTCACCCCGGCCCTGGCGTCAGCCGCCTTCAACTCGACCCGCCGGCCCGCCCTGGTGAACTCGAGGACCGGCTCGAGAGCCCGCACGGCCCGACCGATGGCCGGCTCCAAGAGCATCACGTCCACCACGAACCGCTGCAGCTGCCCCACGGTGCCCGACGCGTCCGCGAGCGTCTCGGCAAGGTCGGTCAGTCGCAGGAGCGTGGAGTCGGCAGCGTGCAGCTGACCGGTGAGCGTGACCAGGCCCGTCTCCAAGGCCACGAGTCCTGCGAGACGCGTGGCGGCCACCTCCGATTCGTCGGCCTTGTGGGCCAGCATCGTCGCCATGTCGCCGAGCCGCTCCGCCGTGGGCGCGGCCGCGTCGAGCGTCTTGAGGGCCGCCGTCAACTCCCCGTGCACCGCGTCGATCGCCGACAACGATGCCGCCGTGTCGCGGGCGGTGTCGCGGGTCGCCGTGACCCGCACCGCGAGGGCGTTGACATCCGCCAAAGCCGCTTCGGCCTCGCTGATCGCCGTGCCGCTGGCGACGATGCCGTAGTGCAACTCGTCGATCCGATTCAAGGTGGTGCCGGCGGCGTCGACGGTCTCCGCCTGTGCCACCAGCCGGTCGCCGAGCGTCTCGAACCGGTCCAGCGTCCGTTCAGCGGCGGCCAGTCGGTCCGCCTGGGCCTCCAGCCGCTCGAGCAGGCTCGTCGCCCGGGTGACCCCGTCCCGCGAGGCGTTGAGCGAT
>VGYP01000610.1 GCA_016872955.1 Planctomycetota bacterium | reverse complement strand
TGCCTCGGAGCGGTCGTCGCCGGTCGTGGTGGGTCGGCCCGGTGGCCCACTCAGGCGAGGCCGTGTCGCAGGGCCCAGACGGCCGCCTGCGTGCGGTCGCCGAGGCCGAGTTTGCGGAGCAGATTCTGCACGTGCTCCTTCACGGTCTCCACGCTGATCTCGAGTGAGTCGGCGATCTCCTGATTGGAGAGCCCCATCGCGACCAGCCGGAGCACCTGCGTCTCGCGGGCGGTCAGGGAGACGCCCGGCAGTCCGCCCTTGTCTTGCCGCGACATGTGGCTGGCGACGCGACGAAGTTCACCGCCCCGCGTGGCGGCGTCCCCGGCGGCAGCCGCCTTGACGGCCGCGATCAGGTCGGCGCGGGAAACGGTCTTGAGCAGATAGTCGTGGACGCCCACGGCGACGGCCCGTGCCACGTAGGTGGGGTTGTCGAACGCCGAGAGCACGACGACCCGCGTGGCGGGCGAAGCGCTACGAATGCGCTTGACGGCGTCCAGGCCGTCCTCGTCGCCGAAACGCACGTCGAGCAGCACGACGTCGGGCTTGAACTTCCGGGCTTGCCGCACGGCCTCGTCGCCGCTGGCCGCCTCGCCACAGACCTCGATCGCCGAACTAGCGAACAGGCTGGAAAGACCCTGGCGCACGACCTCATGGTCATCGGCGATGAGCACTTTGATAGCGGCCATGGTCGCAGAGCCTGCCAATGGGGGAGAGTCCCTGTCAACTGGCGTCCCCACGGCCGCCGGCTGGCCGCATTTCGCGATAGACTCCCGGTCATGAAGACCGGCCCGATTGGAGAGAGTCGTCTGCCCCCCACCGCCCGCCTGGTCTCGTTCGGCGTGCTGGTCGGCCTGGTCGTGCTCTTCGGCCTGCTTTCGCTGCGGGTCATGGCGACGTTCCTGCTGCCGCTGCTGCTGGCGGCGATGCTGGTCGTGATCTTCGGCCCCCTGCATCGCAGGCTGCGGAGCCACTTCGGACTGTCCGACTGGCTGGCGGCTGCCATCACGACCGTGGTGGTGATGGTGATCGTGCTGGTGCCGCTGGGCCTGTTGGTCACCCGAGCCGGTGCCGACGCCGTGGCGATGGCCCGTAGCCCGGAGGGGGCGAAGCTCGATCCCGCGGTGCTCGACGGCCTCGTGGCCCGATGCAACGAGGTGACCGGCATGCATGTCACCGCGGACGGCGTGAACACGGAACTGCGGAGTCTCGTCGAGAAGTGGGTCGGTCCGCTGGCCGCCCGCGCGCCGGCCGTGATCGGCAGGCTGCTGATCGGAGTGGTGGTGATGGTGGTCGGCTTCTTCTATTTCCTGGCCGATGGACCGAGAATGCTCGCGGCGGTGATGCGATTGGTGCCGCTCGACGTGCGCTACCAGTGGCAGCTTCTCCGGGAGTTCGAGGAGGTGAGCCGGGCGGTCGTCAGCGCCACCCTCTTGGCAGCCATCGTCCAGGCTGCCCTCGGGGGCATCGGCTACGCTGTCGCGGGGCTGCACAACGTCTTCCTGCTGACGTTGCTGACCTTCTTCATGGCGATGGTGCCGATCGTGGGGGCCGCG
>VGYP01000609.1 GCA_016872955.1 Planctomycetota bacterium | reverse complement strand
CAGCCGAGGTCGCAAAGGTGGTCTGCACGCTGGCGGCGAAGTGGCACGACGCGGTTCAAGTCTGCATCGCCCCCGGTGGCGTGGTGGTGTTCGAGATTGGGGGCGTGGTCGTCCAGGCGACGCAGTTGTCGCATTCGTTCCCGCGGTGGCGTGAAGTTATTCCGGCTAGGCGACCGAACCCGACGACGGTGGCGGTTGCGGAGATGCTGGCCGCGGTGCGGCAGGCAGCGATCGTCACGAGCGAGACGAGCAAGTCCGTGGCGTTTGCGTTCAACGGCAAGGTGTCGCTGCGTGGTCGCAGTTCCGAGCATGGCGAGTCGATCATTGAGGTCGAGCCCGTCGCCACGGGATGCAAGGCGAAGGTCTGGCTAGACCCGCGGTACGTCTCGGACTTCCTCGCTCACGTCGCGTCGATTGACGCATCGGCTACTGTCTCCATTGACGCCGTGAGCGCCGAGGCTGCGGTCGTGCTGTCGCACGACACCGCCACGGCGGTCGTGATGCCGATGGAGAGCGATAATGGAAAGTGAAATCGCCGGACGGATGGACTCGCTCGCTGCCGACAACGCGCTGCCCGATGCGACGAGGCAAGTTGCGGCCGAGCTTGCCGACGTAGAGCGGTCGCGATCGCGATGCACGATCGACCCAAACGCCTACTCGCCCGACGCCGTGGCTCCGATCGACGACGAGTTCGCCGACCTGTTCGCTGAGGTTGCGAACGAGGGAGCAGCAATTGCTGGACGGTCATCGGTTGTGTTTGTCGGCATGGCCCGAGACATCGGCGGTATCCTGCCGGCGACGATTGAGCGGCTGGAGCGTATCGCCGTCTTGTTCAAGTCGTGGGGCGCGGTGGTTGTCGAGAACGATTCGACCGACGACACTAAGGACGTGCTGCGTGACTGGTCGCAGCGTCAGCAGCATGTCGTGGCGGACTGCCGCGATCTCGGCTACGAACGGCTGGCAGGCTTTGAGGCAACGCGGGTCGAGCGGTACGCTGACCTTCGGTCGCGGTATCGAGACATCGCCGTCGAGCGGTTCCCTGCGGCCGACTTCGTCATCGCCGTGGACCTTGACCCGTGGGGCGGCTACTCGCTTGGCGGCGTGGCGAACAGCATCGGGTGGCTCGCTCGCATTCCTCGATCGGCGTGCATGGCTTCGACGAGCTTGTTCCAGGCCCGCACGGCGGACGGCTCGATGTTGTGGCTGCACTACGACCAGTGGGCGTTTCGCGCTCACGGTTTTCGGCAGCGATGGGAGCGACACTTCCCGTCATGGATTCCACCGCCTGGTGCTCCGCCGATCAGAGTGCTCTCGGCGTTCGGTGCCTTGGCTGTCTATCGGGCCGAGGCATTCTACGCTCACCGACCGCATAGCATCGCCGGCGACATTGAACACGTCGGCCTGCATCGCTCGATGATCGAAGACGGTTGGGGCGTGTACCTCAATCCGGCATCGCGGGTCGTGATGCACTGGGTTGCGGAGTGATGACGAATGCCGCGACCGACCGCGACGATCAGCAGGCAAGAGTTCGCCGCTGACTGGGACAGCGGAATGTC
>VGYP01000608.1 GCA_016872955.1 Planctomycetota bacterium | reverse complement strand
CATGCGGCGGAGCGTGGTGCAGCCGGGAAGCCTCGCGGGCGTCGACCACGAGGCGAATCTGGTCGCCCTTCTTCTCGACGAAGAAGAGGCCGACCCGCGAGCGGATCCGCCGCCGGAAGGACACCAGCCCCAGCTTGGCCAGGGCCGTGATGAACTCGATGCGGGTAGCACGCTCGGTGGCCAGGCGGTGGTCCCAGTACGGCTTGAGCGGCACGGTGTCGGCGAGGGAGCGTTGGACGTCCTCATCCGAACGCCGGACAAACTGGTCGAGGTTCGAGAAGACCTTGACGACCGCCGGCGGGGCCATCGAGCAGATCGGCTTCGGCACAAACTTCTTCCGCAAGATCTTGAGCTTCGCAGGGTCGAAGGCGGCAACTCTGCAAGGAGCCGCCGAGTACATGTCAGTCGTGTGGAGGAGCTCCAGAAGGGCTCCGCGGGGAGCGAGATCAGCGGGCCGAGGGCCGTACTGAGAGCAGCTCCGCCGCAAGCGGGAGAGCACGGCAGCCTGAGTCGAGGACGGCTGCGTGCCCGAAGCGGCGGCGCGACGGTCCAAGCGGAAACCGCCGCGCACCGAGTGCGAGGCGAGTGCGTTGAGAGCAACGGCGGCCACCCGCACCCGGCGGTCGAGCTCAAAAACGCGGCCCCGCCGCTGGGCGAGGTACCGCGGTAGCGTCGACCTGTCGTCAAGACGTGGTAGGCACGGGACCGGTAGCGGAAACGGGTCGCCGTGCGAGCGGGCGCGGCCGGGCTGCAAAATGCCGGGCGGCTTGGCTGCCATCGGGAGCAGCGCCGACAGACGCACGGCTCAGCCGGGGCACAGCGGCCGAGAAAAAACGATAAGCTGCAAGGCGGCGGTGGCGCGGCGGGCACCACAGCAGCAAAAGGCGCGGGACGGCGCGGCCCTAGCCGGCGCCGTCCAAGGGGGCGGCAAGGCGGCGCCGCTAGCCGGTCTCCTTGTCTTTGTCCTTGCCGCCCTTGTTCTTTTTGAGCGACGCCTGCTCCTCGCGCCACTGGCGCCCGGCCTTCAAGATCTGGGCCTCGGCCTGCTGCTGCTTTCCGACCCACTCGGTAAACCGCGGCAGGATGGCCGAGCCGGCCTCGTCGAGGGCAACGTCGAGGACGCCGCCCAAGCCCTCGAAGTCGGGCTGGCGCGGGTTGCGGCGGGTCGCGGCCTCGATCTGCATCAGCCTCCGCGACAAGAACTCGGCGGCGGCCGAGTTCGCGGCGTCGACCTGGTCGTAGGTCTGGAGCAGGCGGAGCGCAATGCAAATGCACCGGTACTCGCGGGCGGCCGCGGACTTGTCGGAGACGCCGCTCTTCCTGAGCCACGTCGTGCAGTGGTCGTCGTAGCCCGCCTGGCCGGCGTCTCTGATCGCGAGGAGCAGCTCGGGAGCGGCCCGCGGCCCTTTCAACGGAAAGCCCAACAGCAACACCTCCTTCGACCGAAGCGTCGCCTCCTTGAACGGAAGATGACGGGCCCCGTCCTGGTCGCGAACATCGCCCAGCAAGCGAGGGTCGCGGGCCTTCCCGTCCGCCATGCGCACCAGGTAGGCGGCC
>VGYP01000607.1 GCA_016872955.1 Planctomycetota bacterium | reverse complement strand
CGACGCTGCCGTCGTCGCCCATGCAGTCGACGAGCGCCACGAAGCCGTCGTCGAGGACGGAGAACTTCTTCCAGCGAAGCGACTCGAGCAGCGATGCGCGATCGCTGGCAGCCGGGGCGGGCGCAGTCATGCGGTGGGATTCCTGGGGCGTTGGAAGCCCCAAGGATGCGGCACGCGCCCCGCGCGGTCAATCCTTCGCCAGCAACTCCTGCAGGAGCGTGGCCAGTTGCCGGGCGTCGTCTGACTGGAGGACGCGTTCGATCCGCGTCGCCGGCACGCCCAGCTTCGTCAGTGACGTCGCGATCGCCTGCCAGAGCTTGGCCCGCTTCTTGCCCTCCGCCAGGTAGAGGTCGGTCACCTGCTCGCCGAGCCGCTGCAGCAGCACGGTGTCGAGGTTCTCGTAGTACCGCCTGACGATCGACTGCTGGTGCCGGGTCAGTTCCGCCATGACGATCCGTGCTCCCGAGGCTCCCGAGCGGGGCTTCACGGCCGACTGGCCGGACCGCTGCCGCGTGGATAGAGTATCGGTCATTCCGTCTCATCCGATCGAGAATACTATCGAATGTCCACGATCACGTTCACGAGCGAAAAGAAGGAAATTCAGGTCCCCGCCGGGGCCAATCTGCGGAAGGAGGCGCTCCGGGCGGGCGTGCAGCTCTACCCCGGCGTGCACCGCTTGCTCAACTGCCATGGTCTGGGTCAGTGCGGCAGCTGCCGCGTGCTGATCACCAAGGGCATGGAGAACACCAGCCGCAAGGGACTAATGGAGTCGGCCCGGCTGGGGTTGTCACTGGCCTATATCGGCAACGAGCAGACGATGCGACTGGCCTGCCAGACGACCGTCAACGGCGACATCACCGTCGAGACGAAGCCGACCCTGAATCTCTTCGGCGAGAGCTTCTTCAGTTGATGCGGGGCGTGCTGCCCTCGGCAGCAACGCCGTGCACGACGGCACGCCCGCCCTGCATCAGCTGCGGCGCAGGTGGCCGAGGCCGGAGGGTTCCACGTCGGCCGCGACCGCGTCGGCCATCGCCGCCAACCGACCGCCTTCGTCGAGATAGTCGCAGAGCCGCTCGGCGGCCACCGCGAAGTCGGCTACGAGTGGGTCGAGAATCCGCGCCTCCGGCAGTCCGCGCACGAGCGCCGTGATATCGCGGTCGAGTCCCGCCCGCACCAGCCACAGCAGCAGCCAGCGCAGGGCCAGGCCCCAGAGGATCAGCCACACGAAGGCCTCCTGCAGGAAGCCGATGCCCGACGCTGGCCGTCCCTCCCAGAGGTTACCGTGGAAGAAACTCCAACCGGCCCGGCCGAGCACCAGCACCAGCAGCGACGAAAACAGGATCTCGACGGTCCAGTGGACCGCTCGCCCGCCGATCCAGCCGCGTCGGGCGGCCACGAGTCGGTCGATGCCGGTCGTCAGCCAGCCGCCCGCCCGCTCGACGACCATGCCCACGGCGGCCGGCAGCCTGGCCTCGTCGATCCGAGCCCTGCCGACGAGCGGCTCCGCCACACCGGCGCGGGCGGCCAGCCCGCGAAGGATGCTCCGCGACTGCTCGACCTCCGCCGCG
>VGYP01000606.1 GCA_016872955.1 Planctomycetota bacterium | reverse complement strand
CGCTAGCCGGAAAAACGGCTTTTCGGTCTCCCTGCCGTCCCATTCCGCGCGCCTGGGTATCGTCGAAGGGCCATGCCAGAGGCCTTTTCCAGCGACTGTCTCGCCGCCCCCAGGCTGCTCACCGCGTTCGAGCACCTGATGGTCGCCGACGCCAGACGCGGCCATCCCATGCTGTTCTTCTTCGAACTGGAGGTGGAGGGGCCGCTGTCACTGGCCCGCCTGCGGGCGGCGGCCGAGACGGCGGCGACGCGGCACCCGCTGCTGTGCAGCCGGCTCGGCTGGTGCCGCGGGCGGCCCTCGTGGCTTCCGCCGGACGTGCGGCCCGTCGTGGAGACAGGTTCGGCCGACGCATGGCGACCGATCGATCTGACCCGTGATAGCGGCGTGCGAATCGTCGTCACATCTTCGCCGCCCCAGACGAACACGGCATCGCGTGACGACGTCCCCCGCCACAGGCTCGTGCTCGTGGCCCACCATGCGACGCTCGACGGTGTGGCAGCCGCGGAGTTTCTCGGCGACCTCTGGGCACGCTACGCAGGCCGGCAGCCACCGTCCTTCAAGCCTGGCCGCGCCGGCTTGCGGCCGGGTTCGTCCACGAGCGCCGCCGACCCGTCGAAGGCATCACCGCCGACCTCGGGCACCTGGACGTTCGCCACGTTTCGTCCCGCCCCGCTAGCCCGGCGACGCTTCTCCGAGCCGGTCGTTGCGAGTAACGGGCCCTGCGGACCACCCCAGTGCCCAGCCCCGCCGTTCCAGACGTGGACCTTCGGCCGTGAGCAGACAAGCCGCCTGCGAACCGTCGCTTCGGCCCGGGGCTGTTCGCTCAACGACCTGATCATCGCGGCGGCGATGCGGGCCGCCGGATCATGGAATCAGCGGGCCGGGCGTGACGCTGGCAACGTCCGCATCACGATGCCGGTGAACCTGAGACCCGTTGGCTCCCGAAGTCCGGCTGGCAACGACATCGGCTACGCCTTCCTCGATCGGACGCAGGCTGATTGTGCCGACCGGTGGCGACTCGCGACCGGGGTCGCCGAGGCCAGCCGCTGGGTCGTCCAGAACTCGGCCGCGGCCGAGTTTCTCCAGGCCAGCGGGCGGCTGGCCCGCCGCCCCTGGCTGCTCCGGCTGGCGACGCGGATGCCGATCTGTTTTTCGACGGCCGTGGTCAGCATGATCGGTGATCCGTCGCGTCGCATGCGATCGGGCGTGCCACACGTCGACGGGTGCGACGCCCCCGATGACCTGGTGATCCGGACATTTCATGCCGTGCCGCCGCTGCGGCCGGGGACCAGGGCCGCGATCGCCGCGGTCACCTATGCCGGCGATCTGTCGCTCAGCTGCCTCTGTTCGGCCGACTCGACCGGCCGCACGTCGCGGGCGGCCGCCCGCGAGTTTCTGACCGTCGTGGCCGAGGAACTCCTGGGATTTGCCTGACCGCCCCGGCAGAGACTGAGCCGTGCCAGCCGTGGTCGTGACCGCATCCAAGCCGACCTTGTGCGACGGCCCGTGTGGCCGCTACCGTGCGGCCGGTCGGGGCCGCGGGCCAAGGCTCGCCCCGACCGCGTCCGGAGGTGGTCG
>VGYP01000605.1 GCA_016872955.1 Planctomycetota bacterium | reverse complement strand
GGCGACGGCCATGCTGCAGCGGGCTGTCTGGATCGTCCGCGACAGGCTCGACGTGGCCACGATCCTGGCTAGCGACGATCACGGCTTCGCCGGCTGGCTGACCACCGCGGCGGCCGGCTCGTCGGCCGCGCCGCTCGTGGCCGGGTTGTTCGGCCCCACGCGACGACTCCTGAAACGAGCCGGTAGCTTCGACGCGATGCGCGCCCCGGAGGTGCATGCCACCCTCTCCGGACGCGGGTATGCCGCCATGGTCGATGTCTCCGGGCGGCTTGCCGCGGCCTTGTCACGGCGGATCGGAAGGCCCATCGACGCCGACGGGCTGATCGTCGATGCCCCACCTGCCAAACGTGAGGTGGAGTTTCTCCTGCAGGTTCGCGAGCAAGCGAGCGGGGGGCGCGACGCCTGGCGGAACCTCTCCGACCTCTCGCCCGTGGTCCGCAGCCTCGCGCACGAACAGTTCGACAGTCTGGTCAAGCGGGTCCGCGTGTTCGCAGCCCCGGCCGATGCCGTGGAGATCACCGCCTGCGGCGATCTCCACAATTTGCTGCTCGCTGCCGCCGACTGATCACTCCTGGGCCGGACCGCCCGGTAGCTTGCCTTCCTTGATCAGGCCGCCGAAGGTCGGGGCATCCGCCTTGGCCGGATCGCTCGATTCCTTCTCCACCGTCTGGAGTGCCTGACGGATCTTTTCCTTGTTGTCCTTGTCTTCCTTCTTGTCGAGGAGCTTGGCGAGGGCCTCGCCGTAGGCGTTGCGGTCCTTCTTGTTCTTGCCCTTGTGGCAGACGTTGCACTTCGCCGTCTCCACTTCAGCGGCGAGCGGCGAGCCCTCCTTCACGTACGTCTCCTTGAACTCGTCGAAGAACTGCTTGATCGCGAAAGCCTCACGAGCCGACCCGGCGACGGCAATCATGAGTGCGAGTGCGACGAGACGGGCCGACATGTTGCTGCAAGTCATCTGTTCCACTCCAGGAAGGCGGGCTCCGGACCGCGAGGGCCGGCACGGGCACGGCAGGACAATCCTTGCCGCCGCCCTGTCATCAAACCGCCACGACGCGGCAGCGTCAAGCAGATGGTGAAAAAATCATCCCATCCGGCCGCTCAAACCGATGCGATCGTTCAATTTTTCCAGCCTGCCCACTCCAAGGGCTGGGGTGCCTGACCGGTGACCGCCGTATGCAAGAGCGGCAGCGTGGCGTCCCCGAATGGCAGGTCGATCCGCTCCGCGGCTCCGTCGATCCTCCGAAACACGGCCCCGCCCTCGTAGCGACCTTGGTGATCCTGCCAGACCAGGGCATCGGCATAGTCTTGCGGTGAACCGATGCCTGCCTGCTCGACGAACGGCCGGGAGGGATCCGTCACGACAAAGCGGCACGCCGACGCGGTCGACGAGAGCCGGACCGGCAGGGGTGAGGCTGGCGAATCGAGGCAGGCCGCGACCCCCGCACCGCAGGCTGCCACGAGATTCTCCAACACGCAGTCGACCATCGTGACCGTCTGCGATCCCTCGAGCGACAACAGCCGGCGGGGCGTCACGATCGCGCCACCGAGCCAACGAAACTCGACCCGCCCGCCGCCCGT
>VGYP01000604.1 GCA_016872955.1 Planctomycetota bacterium | reverse complement strand
GCGCGAGCCCCTTGGTGAGGGTCTCGCGCGGCCACCGCCTCAAGACGCTACACCTTCCACAGGGCCCCCGACTGTCCAACACATGGGGTCCACCTCAGAGTTGTCAAAGTCAGTTTGCCTGCTTTACGCAGTCACTTCGACCGGTGGCGGTCGAGCCATGTCTCCCTGCGTCGCTCGCCCGGTCTCCGAACGGAGCCGGCGGGGACGTGGCCAAGCCCGCCCGGTCTTCCCAGCTTGCCTTGGTCGCTCGCGCAACGCGCTTCCGCTTCATGTCGCCTGACCGCGGGTCATCAGCCATGGCCACCACCTCACCAGCCGCCCCCGCCGCCTCCTCCGGCTGGCTCGTCGGTCAGGTGGCCAATCTGGGCGACTTCGCCATGGCGACAGTGGCCGGCATCGGCGACGTGGCGATCTTCTCGTTGCAGACGCTCGGTTGGATCTTCGCCCGGCCCCAGCGTCGCGACGTCCTGGTGCCGAACTTCTACCGGATCGGCGTGATGTCGCTGCCCGTGGTCGCATTGACCGGCCTGTTCATCGGCATGGTGCTCGCGGTCCAGAGCTACGCGCAGTTCAAGGCACTCGGCCTCCAGACCCGGCTGGGCTCGGTGATCAATCTGTCGCTCGTGCGGGAGTTGGGGCCGGTGCTCGCGGCCACGATGTTGGCCGGACGCGTGGGCAGCGCGATGGCCGCGGAACTCGGGACGATGCGGGTCACCGAACAGATCGACGCCCTGGAGAGTATGGGCGCCAACCCGATCTACTACCTCGTGGTGCCGAGGTTTCTGGGCTGCCTGATCCTGATCCCGTCCCTGACCGTGATGGCCGACTTCATGGGGGTGCTGGGGGGCTATTTCTACTCCCACGTGCTGCTGGGCATCGACTATCACCATTACTGGGCCAACTCCCGCGAGTACGTCGACGTCTTCGACTTCGTCATGGGAGTCTTCAAGAGCCTGTTTTTCGGGGCGGCGATCGCTCTGGTGAGTTGCCATCACGGGTTCCACTGCGAGCACGGCGCCGAGGGTGTCGGCCGCGCCGCCACCAACGCGTTCGTGCATTCGTTCGTCCTGATCCTCGTCCTCGACCTGTTCCTGGGCATCTGGCTCAACAACGTGCACGACTTCTTCCGGCCGGAGGGGCCGCGGAGGCTACTCTGATGCAGGCCGTCGCCGCCCCCACCGCCGTCGCCGAAGCAGACGGCCCGCCGCTGCTGCGGATCGACCGCCTGTCGGTCGCCTTCGGCCCCCACCGGGTGCTGCACGATATTTCGATCGACCTGTCGTCGGGAGACACGCTCGTCGTGCTGGGGGAGAGCGGCTGCGGGAAGACCGTCCTCCTCAAGACCATGATTGGGCTCGTCAGGCCGACCGCGGGCGAGGTCGCCTTCGAGGGGCGGTCGCTCGCGCGGATGGGCGATCGGCAACTGGCACATCTGCGGACGCGATATGGCTTCGTGTTCCAGGGGGCGGCGCTCTTCGACAGCCTCACGATCGCCGACAACATCGCCTTTCCGCTCCGCGAGCACACTCGCATCGCGGCCGCCGAGATCGCCCGCATCACGGCCGCGCTCGTCGATGAAGTCG
>VGYP01000603.1 GCA_016872955.1 Planctomycetota bacterium | reverse complement strand
CGCGGCAGCGAATATTCGAGCTGGGCGAGCTCCACCGCCAGCCGGGCCTCGTGGGTACGGGCGCGGGCGGCGAAAATATCGAGGATCACTTCCGAGCGGTCGAGCACCTTGACCTCCAGGGCCTGCTCCAGATTCCGGGTCTGGGCGGGGGAGAGGTCGTTGTCGAAGATCACCACGTCGGCATCGTGATAGGCCACCAGCCGTTGGAGCTCGGCGACCTTGCCCTTGCCCAGATAGGTGGTCTGGTCGGGATGCTCACGACGTTGCAGCAGTTCGGCGACCACCGTCGTGCCGGCGGTGGCGGCCAGGCCCGCGAGTTCCGCCAGGGGATCGTCGGGATCGACCGGCGGCTCCAGCAGGACCCCCACCAGAATCGCCCGCTCGGCCCCGGCGCGTCCGCCACGCGGTCGCTCCCTCATTCCAGCTCCTCCGTGGCGTCTTCGCCACCGGCCAGTTGACGGCAGCTCTCCCAACGCCGTGTGTCGAGCAGGCCGTCGGCCACGGCGTCTTTGACGGCGCAGTCGGTCTCGTGGCTGTGTGTGCAGTCGGGAAAGCGGCAGAGATTCGCCAGGGGACGCAGGTCGCGGAAGGCGGCCGGCACCTCGGCCGGCACGATCTGCCAGGGCTGGAACTGGCGGACGCCGGGCGTGTCGACGAACCAGCCACCCAGCCGGTTCGGCAGCAAGCGGGCGGTGGTGGTGGTGTGACGGCCCTTCTCGGTGTCACGGCTGACCTCCCCCACGGGCAGCGTCAGGCCGGGGTCGAGGGCGTTGAGCAGCGATGACTTGCCGACGCCGCTCTGGCCCACGACCGCCGTCACCCTGCCGGCGAGTTCGACGGCCAGGCGGTCGAGCCCAAGCCCCGTGGCAGCCGAGCAGACCACGACCGGGTAGCCCATCCGTGCGTAGACCCCGGCCAGCGGCACGAGCGACGCGATCGGTACGAGGTCGGCCTTGTTGATGCAGACGAGCGGGCGAATCCTGGCCAGTTCCGCCGTCACCAGCAGGCGGTCGATCAGGCCGGGTTTGAGGTCGGGCTCGGCCGCGCTGCCGATGATCACGACCTGATCGACGTTGGCCACGATGACGTGACGACGCCCCCGGCTGTCGCGGCAGAGGGAGGTCCGGCGGGGCTCGATCGCGTGGATCGCGGCGTCGCCCCCGTGGTCACTGGCCCGCACCCAGTCTCCTGCGGCCAGCGGATGCCGCTGGTCGGTGGCCATCGTTCGCAGGATCCGCCTCAGCGTGCATCGCACCAGCCGGCCATCCTCGGTTTGCACCTGGCTTTCCAGACCATGCACGTGCAGGACGCGCCCTCGCCACTCGCCGGTAGCCAGCGGCAGCGCCGCCATGCCGTCGATGGGACCGTCAGACACCTCGCGGACCACGACGGTTCGCTTCCGGGTGAGGTCGCCCTTGCCCGTGAGCCGCTCGTGGGCGGCGTGGTCAGCGAGGTCCTCCCGGTCGGCGCTGATCGCCCGCGTCAGGTCGCCATGCCGCCGCCTGCCGGAACGGTTCTTGCGAAACTCGATGCGGACCTTCCGGGAGCGGGCCATATCTCCAGTGTACGCGACGCGAAGGCGGA
>VGYP01000602.1 GCA_016872955.1 Planctomycetota bacterium | reverse complement strand
ATCACGCCCCGCAGCTCCTCCGGCGTGAGCAGCCGCTCGAAGCCCTCGGGCATCAGCGACGTGCGGAGCATCCGCAGGTCGGCGATCTCCGTGCGGGGCACCGTCACCCGCTGCGCCTCTGCTTGCAGGATCGTGACGGCGTCGGCTCCGTCGACCGCCAACAGGCCGGTCAGGCTCCGGCCGTCCTCCAGCTCGATCGTGCAGGAGACGTAGCCGGGGTTGATCGCCATGTTGGGATCGAGCACGTGGCTGACGAGGTCCTCGACGCTGCGGTGGGCGAGCGCCTCGAGGTCGGGGCCGACGCGGCGGCCGAGGCCGTGGGCCACGTGGCAGGAGCCGCACCGCTCGCGAAACACCTCCCGCCCCGCCGCCGGGTCGCCGGCGGCGGGCATGCGGGCGAGCCATTCGGCCACCAGCGGCCGGCGGTTGGCGTATTCCTCGTCGCCCAGGAGCCGGGCCGCCCGGGCCGCGATCTCGGAGCGGCTCGACCGCAGCAGCGTTCGCCGCTGCTCGAGGTCGAGGTTGAGTTCACCCAGGCCGATCGCTCCGGTCTCGACCGCCGTCAGGAGCGGCCCCTGATTTCGCCGGTCCGACACCATGAGCGCCACGACCTGCGGCCGGATCGCCGGCCCGAGCCTTGGCCAGGCCGCCACCAGCCGCTCGCCGAGGTCGTCCTGGCGGCGGCGATGCAGGCCGGCGATCGCCGCCCGCTGGATCTCGCCCGGTTCCGGACGGGCGAGCACCGCCACGAGCGCGTCGGTCGGCTGCTCCCCCGGTGCCCGGGCGAGGATCTCGATGGCCTCGAGCCGCCCGGCCGCGGCGGACGGCCCGCGGTCACCCGTCGGGGCCCCCGCCGCCAGAGCGGCTCGCGCCGCGTCCACCCGTTCGGCCAGGGCGGGCGGCAGCGGCCCGCCGGCGAGATCGGCCAGTTCCAGGAGCGCGGCCACAAGACCCCCGCCGCCGGCCGCGAGCCACGCCTCGCCGCTCCACGTCGCGACCCGCGCCGCCAGTGCGAAGCGCTCGCCGATCGCCTCGGGATGACGTCGCCAGCCGGCGAGCAAACCTTCGAGCAGTGGCCCGACGGCCCGCGGCGCGGTCGCCGGATCGAGGGCGTCGAGCAGGCCCACGAGGTCGTCTCGCCGGGCGGGGTGTGAGGCGGCCGTGAAGGCGAGCTCCCGGACGGCCTCCGCCCAGGGCGAGTCGGGGCCGGCGTCGCCCGCCGCTCGCCAGGCATGCGCGAGCACAGCGGCCGCCTCGTCGTCGGCGGCCAGGGCCACGGCCCGCCGCGACCAGGCGTGGGCCACGTCGCGGTCGAGCACCCGGCCGAGGGCCGCGGCCTTGCCGGGGGCGGGCGTGCCGTCGAGGGCGAGCGCTGCCACGAACCGCACCCGGGGATGCGGGTCGTCGAGCAGCGAGACGAGCCGCTCTGGCCCCGTCGGCCGCTGCCGCAGCCACTCGACGGCGTGCTCCCGCACCTCCGGCTCGGGATCGCTGGCCGCGTGTGCGACGTCGGCGTCGCCAAGGCGGCCGGCTACCTCGAGCAGCCAGCCGGCTCGGATCCTGGTCTCCGCCAGCGGGGCCTTGGCC
>VGYP01000601.1 GCA_016872955.1 Planctomycetota bacterium | reverse complement strand
TGAAGTACATGTCGGAAAGCAAGCCGCACCCGCCAGAGCCGAGAACTCGAAGGACGGATAGTACCTGTAAGGCCGTTGATTTCCCATCCCAGCACTTTGGCTTGGGTGCACCCTGTCTCGATTTCGTGCACGGGAAGCCCGATCCTACGCAATTCACCTACCACCGAATTAACCGCGTTACCAACTTCAACTTTCGAGGACCCCAGGGCCACAAAATTGTCAACATACTCGGAATGGCGAACCGCCAATCCTGGCTGCCACGGCTGGCGGTCCCGGAGGCGGGAATCATTCCCGCAACCGGCCCGCCGAGCCGCTCGCTGGTGAATTTGTTGAAAGAGCCATAGTGCCCACGAGAAACCCATCGGCACCACGGCTACTCTAGGAAACAAACGCTCACTTTTGTTGTCCCCAATCAGGCCACGAAGGTCAGGCGGAACACGGCTGCGGCGCACAGGACGGAGCCCGAAAAAGCCCCTCAGACCAGGCGGCAGCTGGAGATGGTAAAATGCGTCTTGGACGTCGCCCTGGCCGATGAAGAGCGTCTCGCTCGGGTTCATCTCGATCGAGGCCAGAGCGCTGCCCGTGCACAAGGAGACGCCCTCCGCCGGCGTGAACCAGCAGTTGCTGCGGCGGGCATCTAGCACCAGGCGTTGGCGGCCATCTTTCTTGGGCACGCAGAAAACTCCGGTCACCTCGGTGACCTCATCCGCAAAATCAACGAGCCCCGCGCGGGCAAGTCGCCAGACGAACTCCTCCCACACCGCTTTGCAGTTGAAGGACACGTCCGTGTAGGGAACCGCGGGGGCGTCACGCATCTGCTCCTGGACGACCACCATTGGCGCCAAGCAGTGTTGGGAAAACCGCTCGAGGAACTCAGGCCCGCCAACGCCCCAGAGGACGTCGATGCTCACCGGCTTGTTCCCTTCGGGAGGCAAGGAGATCTTGGCGGGATCGAACGTGACCGGCCCCAGCGGAGCGTCCTCAGCGTAAGGGCCGGCGATGCGAAGCTCACGAAGGGCTTCCGCAGGTGTCAAATCAAAAGGCGGCCGACCAGCAGCACGACAGGCCTCGAAGACGAAGCGCTGGCACTCCTGCTGGGCGCCGGTTGGTCGCGAAGACATCCGAGCGGCCTCGGGGTCTGCGGCCTGGGCAAACAAGTCGTTCAAGGCGCCGATGCAACGATTAGCCTCCTCGACGACGGCTCTCGTGCGGCCCCGCCGCTGGCGGGGGCCGCGGGAGCCGCGACCGGCGGCGGGCGGAACCTCAAGCAACTGTAGCGGCAAAACATCTCGCTGCGCCAAGCGAATTCCACTTGCAGTGGCCTCTGCAAACGGCGGCGGAGGTGGCCGGGCCTCCCCGCCGAGGTAGCTCATTTCTTCCGCGCCGCCTCGCGCTCCACCCGCGCCTTGCGCAGGTTATTGGCGAGGCTGGCGCTTCTCTCGGCTTCGGTCCGAGCGTGGTCCAAGAGCGACGGGGCAATCATCAAGGCCGCGTCGCTGCGAGTAAGTCCGCCGAAGGTGGCCTGCTCCTCCAGCGCAAGGCGGCCACTGGAGGCCGCCTTCGACTCGGTGTCCCTGATCGTCTCCAAGTA
>VGYP01000600.1 GCA_016872955.1 Planctomycetota bacterium | reverse complement strand
ATGCCCGATTCCGGGCGCCCGGTGCTCGCAGAGTTTCTGGGACAAGAAACGCGCCCCGCGCGTTGGCGCTTCAGTCCGCATCCGCGGTTTGCGGGCTGATGCGACGGCGGTCCTCATTGACGGAATGCGTTTTCGCGACGTGGCCACAACGCAGGCCGATGCACGTTCGTTTCTTGGCTCCGGTGCGATACCGGGGCCGGCCGATCCTGACCGTTCTCACGAATCCCGCGCGGCCCCGTGCCGCGCGGGATTTTTCGTGGAACGTCCGCTGCTCGTGCCGTTTCCAGTTTGTCCGACTGCGCGCCGATCACAGGGGGCGCAAGGCACAGCCTCTCACGAATTCAGCGGCCGCGGAGGCCGGCAGTCCGAGAAAATCGACGTGCCCGCGGGGCGTTGGGGCCGCCAAGGGTTGCGGGCCGACGCGATCGACCGCTGCCGATGTCGCCCGGCCGACGAGCTGATCGACCCCCGATCCGGCCGCAACCTGCGCGATGAAGGCCCGCGTCTCGATCCGCGGTCCGAGCACCCCTCCGAGGAACTGCCCGGCCACGGCGCCGATGGACGCGACCACCACCTGCCTCATGTTCTGCCCCTCGACGAGCGCCTGGCCGCCGGCCGTGGCCCCTGAACCGGCCGAACTGATGGCCAAGACGATGGCCTGGTCGGCCCGTGACAACGTCATCCCGCCCGCGCCGATGCCGATCATTCCCACCGTGAACGTCCCGGCGGCGTTGAGCACGGCCGAACCGACTTTTCCCGTGTCCTGGTAGGTGAAGGCTCCGCGCATCACGGAGCCCGCCGCCAGCATCGTGGAGGCTGAACCGGTGGAGACGCCCGTAATGCCCGCCGCACCGGCAGCCGCCGCACCGACGGGGGCGGCAACGGCGCCCGCCGTCACCACCAGTACGGTGGCCGATGCATCCCGGACGAACCGCGCTCCTTCCACGGCCCCCTCCCAGTTGCGGACGACCCGGGAAATCGACTGCATCGACCGGTTGGTGCAGTCGTGGGTCTGCTGGCGATACCAGGTGTGGTCGTTGATGGCGTCGTTGAGCAGTCCGACGAGGTTGTCGAAGAACGTCTCGGGGTCGTTGCGGAGCGACATTTCCGCCTCGGTCCACATGTATGCCGCCTGCGATTCGAGGTCGCCGCGATAGCCGATCCAATTGGTCTCGAGGCTGTAGGTCGTCGGCAGAAAGAAGCTCTGGCTGTGGGTGACGACCCGGCTGCGCTGGCGAATCAGCCGCGTTCTGACGGCCGCGCGCTGAATCGCGTAGATCAGATCGGGGTCGAACGCCCAGGCCCGCCCGCGGTTGTCCGTGATTCCAAAGACGGCCATGGCTTTGCTCCTAACGCACGATATCGCTGACAGCTTTGTTTTCGTCGCGACTGATCCTGTCGAGTTCGCTTCGCAACTCGTCAGGAAGTCGAATCGTCAGCGTTGTCATTTCTGTTCTCCGAATGCACAGCACGACATTATAGCACTCGCGGGAAGTCAAACCGATGAGGAGCCTGGCAGGACGCTCACTGTTCGAGGTTCCAACCCGTCGATGGCTCTCGTCCGTCTGATACGGCTCACACTGAACCTCGCG
>VGYP01000599.1 GCA_016872955.1 Planctomycetota bacterium | reverse complement strand
GAAGCCGGTCGCCGGGCTTGGCGAAGACGGCATGGGAACCGCCCGCGATGACCACATCGACATCCCTCAGGCGCGTGGCGAGGTCGAGTTCCAGCGCGTACTGCTGGAGGTGGGCCAGGACGATCACTTTGTTGATGCCGGAGGCCAGCAGTTGGTCGACGACCGGCTGGATGGATCCCGGGAGGTCCTGCAGCACGCCAACGGCGCCGGGCGAGGAGATGCTGCGCAGGGTCGGCGTGGTGCACCCGACGATGCCGATCCGCTGCCCGGCGACGGTGAGCACCGTGCTCCGGGCGATCTTGTTCCGACCCGCCGCGGCGTCCTGCCCGTCGGCGGTGACGAGGCTGGCGAGGCTGCTATCCGGGGCGAAGTTCAGGTTGGCGCTGAGGTAGGGGAACAGGGTTCCGGCGTAGCTGACGGCCGTGTCGGGCAGGATGAGGCTCCGGACCAGCGGCGTGTTGTCGTCGAACTCATGGTTGCCGAAGCAGGAGGCCTGGATGCCCAGCGCATTGAGGATGGAGATGTCGCCACGGCCCTTGACGCCATTGAAGGGGGCGGCCGGGTCGGCGCTCGCGGTGAAGAATGCCCCCGGGATTTAGTTGTCGCCCGAGGACAGCACCAGCCTGTTGGTCGGCAGTTGCGACCTCAGCCCGTTGAGGACCGCCGAGAAGTTCGGCGCGTCATCGAGGGAAGCGATGCCGGCCTCGAAGTCCGACGCATGCAGGATCTGCAGCGACAGGTCGCCGCTCCGGGCGCGGGTCACCTCGACCCGGGCGGCCGGGCTGGTGGTCGCGGCCCCGAGGTTGTCGCGGGCGACGGCGGTGATCGAATGCACGCCCACGGGCGCGTTGGCCCAGGAGGCGGAGAACGGCGCGTTGGTGCTGAGGGCGATGCGGTTGGTGCCGGCGAGGTATTCGACCGAGGCCACGAGCCCGTCCTCGTCGGCCGTGGAGACCTTGAGATCGACGTTGAACGGCGCCGGGCGGAGCGTCCCGTTGGTGGGGGAGGCCAGCGAGACGGCCGGCGGCAGGTTCGCCGCGGTGACCTCGACGGTCCGGGAGGCCTCGGCGGTCGCCCCGGAGTCGTCGGTGACCACCACGCGGTAGGCATGGGATCCGACCGTCGGTGCGGGTAGGTTGAGCACCCACGGATACCGGGTGACCTCGCCGAGCCGGGTGGCGCCGTCGAAGAACTCGGCCTTCACCACGATGCCGTCGTTGTCGGCGACGGTGGCCTCCAGCGGCAGCGCCGCCTGTGCGAAGCGCGGGCCGGCCGGCAGGGACAACGCCGCCGTCGGTGCGGTGTTGGCCGCCCGGGGTACCTGGATCCCGGGCAGGCTGACGCGATAGGCCAGGAGCATGATGTCCACCGTGACGGCGTTGGTGCCCACCGGGACGCCGTTGTGGAAGACGACCTCCGCCTTGAAGTCGTTGTCGTTGCCCACCAGCAGCAGGTAGTCGTCGGGGTGCGCGGGGTCCTTCATCGGGATGAGCGAGAGCGCCTCCCACTTCTCGCACAGCGAGTTCACATCCTGGTTGGTGCTGGTGTTGAGCCCGAACCGCGCCAACTGGACCGGGTCCAGCAGGTCGACCAG
>VGYP01000598.1 GCA_016872955.1 Planctomycetota bacterium | reverse complement strand
ACAGCTGGCTGGGCGGCTCGGCCGGATATGCTCGGCAACCGGCGCTGCCGTTTGCCTCATCGACCATCTCGCAGGCCCGCTTCGGCACTGCCTTGCCACCGTCGTCGGCCCCGTCGGGCAGGCGGTTTCCCGGTGCCAACCTCGGCCTGTTCTCGATGACGCTCAACGACGATGCGACGCTCGACCGAGACATGCTGGCGGCCTACCGCGATTTTCGGCTGGAGGCGGAGCGGTTGGGTTTTCGCCACTTCCTGGAGGTCTTCTATCCCAACGCTCCGCGGACGAGCGGTGGCGGGGCGAGCGTGGCCCGCTTCCTGGCCGATCACGTAGCGCGGGTGCTGGCAGGCGTTCCCCGGGCGGGTCGGCCGCTGTTTCTCAAGATCCCCTACCTCGGCCCCGAGGTGCTTGAACAACTCGTCGGCTACGACCGCACGGTCGTGGTCGGCGTGCTCGGCGGTGGGGCCGGTACCACGCACGACGCGTTCGCGCTGCTCGCCGATGCGAAGCGGCACGGGGCCCGGGTCGCGCTCTTCGGCCGCAAGATCAATGCCGCGGAGCACCAGCCCACCTTCGTGCGGCACCTGCGGCTGGTCGCCGACGGCCAGCTCGCCGCCGCGGAGGCGGTGCGGGCCTACCACGGGGCCCTGGCCACGCTCGGGATTCCGCCGCAGCGCAGCCTCGACGACGACCTTGCCCGTGCTCCGGTCGCCCAGGCCTACGGGGGCTGACGGGTGACCACCCTTTCACCATTTGTTCGGGAGGAACATGTCAGGTCAGCCGCCGACCAGGCCTTGCCGTCGTGTTCGCCGAGCCGCCGCCGCTTCCTAACCACCACCGCCTGCTCGTCGGTCGGTGGGCTGCTGGTGGCGACCGGGCTGGGTAACGTCCATGCGGCCGGCGAGGACGAGATTCACGTGGCCGTGATCGGCTGCGGTGGCCGCGGCACGGGCGCCACGATCGACGCGTTGTCGGTTCCCGGTGGCAATCTCAAGGTCGTGGCCATGGCCGACGTGTTTCCCGAGCGGGTCAGCATCAAGCGACAGTCACTGGTCGCCCAGGAGCAGTTCAAGGACCGCGTTGACGTGCCCGAAGACCGGTCCTTCGTCGGCTTCGACGCCTACCGCCGGGCGATCGACTGCCTCAGACCGGGTGACATCGCCCTGTTCGCGACGCCCCCTGCCTTCCGGGCGGCGCATTTCGCCTACGCCATCGAGAAGGGCGTGCACACCTTCATGGAAAAGCCGGTCGCCATCGACGGCGCGAGCGCCACACGAATCATCGACCTCGCCGCCAGGGCCGAGGAGAAGGGACTGAAGGTGGCCGTGGGCCTGATGTGCCGCCACTGCGATCGCCGCCGCGAACTCAAGGACCGTCTCGACGCGGGCCAGGCCGGCGACCTGCTCGCCTTCCGTGGCTACCGAAATCACGGGCCATATCACAACCCGGACCTCTTTCCCGGCCCGGGAGAGATGCCCGAATTGCTCTGGCAGGTACGCCGCTTCCACAGCTTCCTGTGGGCGTCGGGAGGCATCTTCAGCGATTACTGCGTGCACCACGTTGACGAGGTCTGCTGGATGAAGGGATCGTGGCCCGTGCTGGCCGAGGC
>VGYP01000597.1 GCA_016872955.1 Planctomycetota bacterium | reverse complement strand
CGCCGACCAGGGCGACTTCCACGGCTGGTTCTGCCCCTGCCACGGCTCGCACTACGACACCTCGGGACGCATCCGGAAGGGGCCCGCGCCGGCCAACCTCGCGATCCCGGGCTACGACTTCATCGACGACACCACCATCCGCGTCGGCTGAGCGGGGGGCGCTCCACATGCAGGGACTTCTGAACAACGTATTCGTCCGCTGGTTCGACAACCGGCTGCCGATCCTGTCGTGGACCAACCATCACCTGATGGTCTATCCCACGCCGCGCAACCTGAACTATGCGTGGAACTTCGGCTCGCTGGCTGGCCTCGCGCTGGTGCTGCAGATCGTGACGGGCATCGTGCTCGCCATGCACTACACGCCTCACGCCGACATGGCCTTCAACAGCGTCGAGCGCATCATGCGCGACGTGAACTACGGCTGGCTGCTGCGCTACATGCACGCCAACGGCGCGTCGTTCTTCTTCATCGTCGTCTACATCCACATCTTCCGCGGCCTCTACTACGGCTCCTACAAGGCGCCGCGCGAACTCCTGTGGATAATCGGCGTTACCCAGTATGTCGTGATGATGGCGGTCGCCTTTATGGGCTATGTGCTGCCCTGGGGCCAGATGAGCTTCTGGGCCGCCACCGTGATCACCAACCTATTCAGCGCCATCCCTGTGATCGGCGACAACCTGGTCATATGGCTGTGGGGCGGCTTCGCGGTAGAATCGCCCACCCTGCAGCGCTTCTTCAGCCTGCACTACCTGTTGCCCTTCGTGATCGCCGGCCTCGTCGGCCTGCATATCTGGGCGCTGCATGTGCACGGCCCGTCTAACCCGGTCGGCATCAGCTCCAAGGGGCCGCAGGACACGATCCCCTATCACCCCTATTACACCTCGAAATATCTGTCGGTGATCGGCCTGTTCTTCATTGCGCTCTTCGTCTTCGTCTTTTTCGAGCCGAACTACCTTGGCCATCCCGACAACTACATTCCGGCCAACCCGCTGGTGACACCGGCGCATATCGTGCCGGAATGGTACTTCCTGCCCTTCTACGCGATCCTGCGCGCGGTGCCCGACAAGCTCGGCGGCGTCGTCCTGTTCGGCGCCTCCATCGCGGTGCTGTTCATCGTGCCCTGGCTCGACACCTCGCGCGTGCGTTCGGCGCGCTTCCGGCCGATCTTCAAGCAGTTCTTCTGGGTGTTCGTCGTCGTCTGCGTCGGCCTTGGCTATGTCGGCTCGCAGCCGGCGGAAGGCATCATGCTGCACATCAGCCGCATCCTGACCGTCTACTACTTCGCCCATTTCTTCCTGGTGCTGCCGCTGGTCGGCTGGTTCGAACGGCCAAAGCCGCTACCGGAAAGCCTCGGCACGCCCGTGTTCAAGCCCGCCGGGGGGTCCGCCGAATGATCCGCCGCAGCAGCCTCGCGGGCGCGTTCGCCTGCGTTCTTGCCCTCTTTGCCGCGACCGCACCGGTCCGCGCCGCTGGCGAGGCACCGCCGATCGCGAAGCAGGACTGGGCCTTCCAGGGCATCTTCGGCACCTTCGACCGCGCTGCCGTGCAGCGCGGTTTCAAGGTCTATAAGGAAGTCTGCGCCACCTGCCATTCGCTGAAATACGTCGC
>VGYP01000596.1 GCA_016872955.1 Planctomycetota bacterium | reverse complement strand
CGACGCCCACGCGACCCGCCGGGCCTACCACGCGATCAAGGCACGCCTGGTCGAGACGTTGGACCGTGACGGTTGCCTCGTGAGCGGCTGCGATCCGGCTGGCGACGCGACGCTGCAGTCACGGCTTCCCCTGACCGCGACCCTGATCAGGGCAGGCCTCGCCGCCGACTGCGAGCTGCGGGCCACGCCGGTCGAGGGGAGCCTGTTCGGCCGCACCGTGCTCTGCTCGTGGAGAGATCAGGTCGTGCCGCTATCGCTCGACACGCCGGTCGTGCCCTTCGTGCGTGACAGCCTGTTGGCGGCGGCGATCGGCGTCCGGTACGGCGTCCCTCTCGAGGTCGCCGTCCGCGGCATCGAGTCGGTCGGGCCGGCCCCGGGACGCGGGCAGCGGATTGACCGCGGCCAAGAGACGCCGCTGTTTGTCGACGCCCCCACCAGCCGGTCCGCCTTGGCAGCCACGCTCGCGAGCCTGCGGCGACTGACCCGCGGCAGGCTGGCCGTGATCGCCGCGGAGCCGCTCGTGACGCGACTCGGCGGCGACGCCTTCGGCCCACTGGTGGGCCGCCACTGCGACGCCTGCGTGGTGGCTCCGACGAGCGTGCTGGCGGATGACCCCGCCGACACCGACCTGGCGGCCTACGCCCGCATCGACCGGCTGCTCGGCTCACTGGGGCCGGACGACTGCGGCATCGTGCTCGACGCATCGGGCGGTGACGACCTGCCACCCGGCCCCCCCGGTCGCCGGTCTCCCCTCGCCTCGCTCGTGGAAGCCTGGCTGCAGATCGCTCAGACGCCTGTCGAGTCGCCCCCGCGTCGCGCCGCCTGAGCCGTTCGCGCTGCGGGCGTGGTGCCGGCATGGACGCCACCCACCGCTCTGGGCCACAATCGCGGTGAACGAGGTAGCCGACTGATGACCAAACGCCCCCCCCCCAACGCCCCCGCCGGAGGCAGCCCCTTCGATGACCTGGGCATCGCGGTCTCGGTGTCCGAACCGCTGGCCCACCACACCTGGCTGGGCGTCGGTGGTGCGGCGGCGTGTTTCTGCGAGCCGGTCGACGTCGATGCCCTGGCCCGGATCGTATCCCGCTGCCGTAAGCATACGATCCCGCTGCGGGTCATCGGTGGCGGCTCCAACGTGCTGGTGCCCACCGCCGGGTACGCCGGCATGGTGGTGCGGCTTTCGGCGCCCGCCTTCTGCGAGATCGCGGTCGAAGGCATGTCGCTGCGGGCCGGTGCCGGCGCCAAGCTCGTGCATGCCGTCTCCGCGGCGGTGCAGGCCGGCCTGGCGGGCCTGGAGATGCTCGTCGATATCCCTGGCACCGTCGGCGGGGCCGTGGTCGGCAACGCCGGCGGACATGGCGGCGACATTGGTGAACGCGTGCGGGATGTGACGGTGATGCTCGCCGATGGCACCGTCGAGGTGCGGGATCGCGGCCGCCTGGCATTCGAGTCACGCTGGAGCAACCTCGACGACTGCATCGTCGTCGGCTGCCGGCTCGATCTGGATGCGGAGGATCCCGGCCTGCTCACCAAGCGCATGCAGAAACAATGGATCGTCGGGAGGGGCGGTCAGCCGGCGGGCACGCGGAGCGTGGCGATGATGTTCAAAGAG
>VGYP01000595.1 GCA_016872955.1 Planctomycetota bacterium | reverse complement strand
ATCGAGGCGACGCTCCGGCAGTCGCGTGAAGCCCGCCTGGAGATCCTCAAGACCATGCTTTCGGCGATCCGGCGGCCCCGGTCGGAGATCTCGGTCTGGGCACCGCGACTGCTGCGGACGCGGATCAATCCCGACAAGATCGGTCTCTTGATCGGCCCGGGCGGCAAGACCATCCGGGCGATTCAGGAAGCCACCGGTGCGAGCATCGAGGTCGAGGACGACGGCACGGTCACCGTGGCCAGTCACGACGCCGAAGGGGCGATGGCAGCCATGGCCCAGGTCGAGGCCCTCACTGCCTCGATCCAGGTTGGCCGTATCTACGAGGGGCGGGTAACGAGCGTCAAGGAGTTCGGCGCCTTCGTCGAACTCGTGCCCGGCAAGGACGGCCTCTGCCACATCAGCGAGCTGTCGGAGGAGTATGTCTCCAGCGTCGGCGACGTCTGCCGCGTGGGCGACGTGATGCGGGTGAAGGTCATCGCCGTCGATGACCAGGATCGCGTCAAGCTCAGCCGCAAGGCGGCCATGCGGGAACTCGCCGAGGCGGCGGGTGGAGGTGGAGCGGCCCCGGCGGAGTGATGTCCGCCGGACCACGCTGACGGTGGAGAGCGGGCCATGGCGGCCGACGACGACCGCGACTCGATGCGAGCGGAAACCTACGCCGAGTTCGCGGCGCTCGTCGGCGGCCTGGCGCATGAGATCCGCAATCCGCTCTCGACCATTCGGCTCAATATGGAGCTTCTGGCAGAGGACTTCGCCGACACCGACGCCGAGTCACCCACGAAGCAGCGGGACCGGCGGGCTCGCGCTAAGATTGAGCTCGTCCGTCAGGAGTGCGATCGGCTCGAGAAGCTGCTGGGCGACTTTCTCGACTTCGCGCGGCAGGAGACGCTGTCACCCGAGCCGGGCAACCTCAACGAGGAGATCGAGCAACTCCTCGATTTCTTCTCCATCCGTGCGGAGGAGGCCGGCGTCGAGGTGGTCCGCTACCTCGACCCCGAACTGCCGTCGATCCGCCTCGACCGGGAGACCTTTCGTTCGGCCTTGCTCAACCTGCTGCTCAACGCGGTCCAGGCGATGGAAGACGGCGGCCAACTGGTGGTCCGCACCCGGGCCGCCGGACTGGGGGTCTTACTGGAACTGATTGACACTGGCCCGGGCATGGATTCCGAGACCCTCGGCAAGGTGTTTCGCGCCTTCTACACCACGAAGCAGGGAGGCTCCGGTCTCGGCCTGCCCACGGCCCGCAAGATCATCGAGGCGCACGGGGGCACGATCGACCTGGAGAGCACGCCCGGCCGCGGCACGAAGGTGACGATCTGGCTGCCCGCCCCACCCCGGCTCCCACCCCGCGATCGACCGGCCGCCGGCCGGCAGCCCTGACGTTCTGCGGCAACTGGACGCCTTTCGCCAACCCTACGTACGATCCGCCCCATGCCCGATTCCCCCCCGCCGACCCCGCCCCGCCCCGCCGATCCGTCTCTGGCCGAGCCGCCGGAACCGGTCCGAGTGCTGGTCGTTGACAACGACATCGTCCACGCCCGCACGATGGGTGAGGGGCTGGGCCGGCTTGGCCATGCCGTCACGGTCGTCGGCAGCGGCAGCGAGGGGGCCAAG
>VGYP01000594.1 GCA_016872955.1 Planctomycetota bacterium | reverse complement strand
CAGTCCTCGAGGACCCGGATCACCGGAAGTCCTTCGCGGGCCCGTTCGATATTGAGTTCCCGTACCATGGCCATGAGAGCTCCGATCCGGGCACAACCGCCCAACATCGGCACCGGCATCACCACGCGGGTGCGGGGACCGACCCGACGCCGGATCTCCGCTGGGTCCATGTTCAATGTGTCGTCGGAATCCACGAGCACCGGGATCGCCCGCTGGCGGACAATCGCGGAGATGCTGGAGATCCACATGAACCCCTGGACCAGGACCTCGTCGCCTTCTCCGACGCCGAGGGCGTCGAGCGCGACCTCGAGGGCCCCGGTGCCGGAATTCACGGCGGTGACCTGGAACGGCGAACTCTCCGGCCAGGGCTGACCCGGCGCGCTGGCGAGGAATCGGGCGAACTCCCGTTCCAGTTCGCGTACCTCGCCGCCGAAACGAGGTCCGTAGTAGCGGAACGGCGAGCGGTTCCGGACCACCCGTGCGACCGCTTCCAGTTCCTCTTCAGCATACCGAGCAGCTCCCGGGAATTCCGGTGGGAGCTCGCGATGGGGTGGACGTCGAGGACTGCTGGAAGGGCTTGGGATGGCGTTCATGGATCGGATCGTTCGGACTTGGCAACGGGGGGGCCGGCCTCACCGCGCTGGAGACGTCCCCGGACGAGGCCCAGATAGACGATCGATCCCAGAAACACGCCTCCCGCAGTCGACATCGCCGGCAGGTGCAGGGTGGTGATCCCCGGCACCGAGGTCGGCGTCAGGGTCAGAGCCCCTACGACGCCCCAGGTCCACAGGAACGCGCATCCGGCCACTGCCCGGAACCGAAGGCCACCCTGGCCAGACGGTGTCGGTGTGGAGGTCTGCGGCACCCACAGTGCGGCTCCTAGGATGCCGGCGTACCCGAGGTATCCGGCGACGGCGGAGATCTGGGTGACGAGGTCGAGGGTCGGCACTCCGAGCACCACGGTGGACGAGACGGCCCAGATGAAGAGGACGGCATTTCGGGGATTCTGGCTCCCGGACTCGACCCGCGAGAGCCAGCGGGATCCCGGGAGCATGTGGTCGCGGCCCAGGGCGAAGAGGAGTCGACTGGTTGCGGCCATGCAGGCGAGCGCGCAGGCGAAGATGGAGATGCCGACGATCGCCAGCACAAGGGGCAGGGCCCCGCCGGTGGTCTGGCGGAGGATGTCGAGCAGGGGATTGTCGGAGGCCTGGGCCGCCGGCAGATCCCGGATGCAGCCGACCGCCCCGGCCAGAAGAGCGAACCCCGCCAGACCCGATCCGAGCAGCGATCCCATCATCGCCCGTGGCACGGTACGGCGAGGGTCGAGCGTCTCCTCGGCCAGGTCGGCCGCCGCTTCAAAGCCGGTGAGACACCACGCCCCGAGCAGCAGCGACAACGCCCAGGCCGAGGGGCCCGCGACGGTCCCCGACACGGCCTCGCGGGCGTCGAACCACGCGTCGGGGAGATGCCCGACCCGCAGCGCGAGCCCGATCAGCAACACGCTGATGCCCGCGACCCCGAGGAGTTCCGTCCAGACCCCGACATCATTGACCCGAGCCGCCACCCGTAGCCCCCAGAGCTGCGCCAAGGTCACCAGCGCGATAACTCCGAGGGTTG
>VGYP01000593.1 GCA_016872955.1 Planctomycetota bacterium | reverse complement strand
AAGCTGGATGCCTTGGATGATCTGCTGCGGGCCGGCGAACTTGACCCCCGCCCACTCCAGCGTCATGTCCTTGGCCTTGACGTCGAGCAGGTGGCGGACGACCGCATGCACTCGGTCGCGGAGCAGCCGGCCGTGCTGGAATCCCATCTCGTAGGGCGTGCCGGCCAGGTGGACGACGAGGTGCCCGTCGACGTCCTCGAGGAAGCCCTCGCCGCAGCGGGCGATGGTGCGGCCGTCGCTGGCGATGGCGGGCGTAGCGGCCGGGGCGTCGGCGATCGGGACGGCAGAGGCGTCGGCGGCCACGGCGACGCCAGCCCCCGCGGCGACGAGGGCCGCGAGCGTGAACGCAGCCACAGAGCACGCGGCCAGCGCCGCGGCCCGGGGAAAGACTCGGGGACTGGTTGATCGCTGCGGCACCATGCAGGGGATGCTACCATACCCGGGCATCCCCGCTCAACGTTTGGTCATCCCGCCATCCGCGGGTCGGCAGCCGAACGCAGCGGCGGAGATCCGCGGGAGTCGCACCGATGGCCCGGAAATGCCCCGCCGACGCGGCCCCGCAACGCCGTGGCGAGCCCCGGCGGCCGCCGGCTCTCGTCGCCGCGACGGCCGCCCTGGCATGGGCGGTGCTCTCCCCGGTCGGCCGAGCCGAGCCGATTCCCGCCGCAGACCCAGCCGCCGTCGCCCGGAAGACGGCGACTCTGACCGGCCGCGAGACCGTCTCGATCGATGAGCCCGGGCCCGAACGCCGCAAACGCGGCGGAGGAGGCTACCGGACGACGCTCTCCTCGGCGGCCAACCCGCCCGCCGAGGACGCCGCCGCTCCGGCCGAGCCGAATGCCGCCGTGCCGCTCGTGGTCGTCGGCGGCTCGCCCGCCGAGATGGGCTGGCACGTCGGCCGGCTGCTCCGCGACGAGATCCGGCGGTTCGTGCCCCGCTTGCTCGAGCAGGCGTCGGCGAGTGCCCGCCTGTCCACCGCCGACCTGGCCCTCGCCTGGTCCCGCTCGGCGGCCTTCACCGACGACCGCTTCGAGCAGGAGTTGCTCGGCCTCGCGGACGGCTCGGGCGTGCCGCTGGCCACGCTGCAGGCGGCCCACGCCCTGCCGCTGGTGATGCCCTACTCCTGCAGCAGCATCGCCGCCTGGGGAAGTGCCACCGCCGACGGCCACCTCTATCAGACCCGCAACCTCGACTGGGTGCTCGAACTCGGGGCCCAGGAGTTTCCGGCGGTCGTGCTCTACCTGCCGACCGATGGCACGCCGCACCTGCTGCCGACCTTCGCCGGCTGTGCCGGCGCCAACTGCGGCTTGAGCGCCGCCGGCATCGTGCTCTCGGAGATGGGCCACTCGAAGCCAGAGGAGATGCCCTACGACCTCGACGCGCCGCACTTCACCTCGTGGTTCCGGACGATCCTCGCCGACGCCCCCGATCTCGGGACCGCGCTCGAGATCTTTCGCAAGCAGCCCCCCACGAAACGCTACACGTTCATCTTCGGCGGCGGCCGCGGCCAGCGGCGGGCCGTGAAGATCCGCGCCGCCGCCGCGGCGGCGGTCGACGTCAGGATCTGGGAGGCGAACGACCCGCAGGATCCCCTGGCTCCCGCCGTGCTGCCCGACGTG
>VGYP01000592.1 GCA_016872955.1 Planctomycetota bacterium | reverse complement strand
TGATACGTCGCAGGCCGAGATGCTCAAGAGCGGCGACTTCCTCGCGATGACCGCCACGGCGGGGGGCCGCGTCCGCGACCAGTCCTCTGTCCGCGGCGACGTCGAGAGCATTCGCAACGAGATCAAGAAGCGTGGCGACGGTGAGAAGCTCACGCTCAACAAGTTCTACCTGGTCGGCTCGGGGCTCGGGGCCGCGGTCGCCGCCGGCTGGTCGGTCGCCGACGCCTCGTGGCCATCGCTCGCCAGCGGGCCGCAGGGGGGCGACGTGAAGGGCCTGGTGCTGATCGACCCGGCTTTCGTGACCAAGGGTTTCTCGATCGCCAAGATTCTCGGCGTCGAGCCGGTCAAGTCGTTGCTGCCTGTGATGGTCATCGCCGGCGACGAGACCCGTGACGCGGCCAAGGTGTTCGACCAGCTGAAGCGGGCCCGACCGAACGGCTGGTTCGACAACCGTCTCTTCGATGCAGAGACCCGCCGCAACACCTCGCCCGCGAAGGACAGCGAGGCGTCGTTGATATTTCTCAAGCTCGGCAGCCGGCTGACCGGCGACAAGCTGGCTTCGTTCCGGGCGGCCGACGCCCGCCAGCCCGATCCTGCCCGGCTGATCCTGGCCTTCATCAAGTCGGCGGCCGACCGCGGTCGCTGAGCCAAGGCCGTGCAGCCAGGGCCGTTCAGCCGCGGTCGAGCCAGGCAGGGTTGCCGACGGGCGACGCCGCCGGCATGGCGGCCGGCGCCGCGAGCGGCGGCTCGATGGAGCGGCGGCGGGCCGCGGACGCTGGATCGACCGCGTCCGCGGGGGGCAGCACGATGTCTGCCCCGATCGGCAGCACGCCCGGGTTCCGCAACACCCCTCGGTTGGCCTCCCAGATGGCTCCGGCCGCCGCAGGCGTCCCGTAGAAGCGGATCGCAATCGCCGTCAGGTCGTCGCCGTCGCGGATCCGATACTGGCTCGTAGCGCGCGCGACCGTGGGCCGCACGAGGGCGTCGCCATTCCGCGGGGCCCAGCCCAGGGCGACCGGCGGCGGCCGCTGGCCGTCGATCAACGGCGGCGGAGGCACCGCCAGTGTCGTGCGATAGTGCGAGCCCAGATCGGGCCCGGCGGCCGACAATGCCGGCGGCGTCGAGGGCAGCGGCGCAGGGGGCGACGGCGGCTGGTAGTCGCTGCGGAGCGGCGCTGATGCGGCACCGGACCAGACGGGAGCGGCCGGCGGCGACGCTGGCGACCCGGTCTGGGGAAGCACCGGCGTCTGGAAGCCCGCGGGGGTGACCGTCATCGGAGGGACAACCGGTGCCGCCGATCGCGCCCGCCACCACGCCGCCAGCTGCAGCCCGGCCGGGGCGGCCAGCGAGGCGCCTCCCGCGACCATCACCAGGCCAATCACGAGTCGAATGCTACGGGCCAGCCCTGCCATCTCATCCTCCCGGCGGATCGTCGGGGCCGCGAACGCCGCGCATGGCCCATCCACCAGACAACCATGCCACCCTCCGGCCGGGGCGGCGGCCCCGCGGCCGCTGACACGGGGGTCGCGGCTTGACCCGCCGACCGCCCGACCATCGTTGCCGGCATGGTCGGCAGCCTTTTCCCGACCTGCGAAGTTTGACACCCCGGGGCCGCGGTGCCTCGT
>VGYP01000591.1 GCA_016872955.1 Planctomycetota bacterium | reverse complement strand
CCGGCCCGGAAAACAAGCCCTGGATGAACGAGCACGAGGGGCACCGCCGGCCTTCGCACACGCTGAAAGGCCGGGGGGACGCGGCAAGCAGGGGTGTCTCGGCCGCGGTCGGTGGTGGGCGACGGGTCTGTTCCCGGGCCGCGTCGGCCGCTACCGTCCGTCGCCGGTCGTCGGCCGGTTCCGCGATGCCCCGCCCCCGCCACATGGTCGTGCCGATCCTCGGCGTCGCGACGCTCGTCGCTGCGGGTGGGTCGGGGTGCAGGCTCGTTCAGCGTCGCGACCCCCTGACGCCGGAGGTGGCCGACGCCCGCCGCCTCTGCAACGAGGGGCTCTCGGCGGCCGACCGCAGCGATCTGATGCGGGCCGAGCGGCTGCTCGAACAGGCCGTCGAACGGTGTCCCGTCGACGTGGACGCCCGCAAGCATTACGCCGACGTGCTCTGGCAGCGGGGCCTGAAGATGGAGGCCGTCGGCCAGATTGCCAAGGCCTTGCAGTTAGCACCGGACGACGCCGCGCTCTGCATCGACGGCGGCGAGATGCACCTCGACCTCGGCCTTTTCGACGAGGCGGAACGACTGGCCCGCGAGGCGGTACGGCTGGCGCCGCGATCGGCCGATGCCTGGTATCTGCAGGGCCGCATCTCGCTGGCCCGCGGGCAGGCCGAGCCGGCGCTCGCGGCCTTCCATCGCGCCCTGGCGATCGCGCCCGAGAGCCGCGGCGTGCTGCTCGACACGGCCGAGGCCTACCGCCGCCTCGACCGGCCGCAGCGGGCGCTGGCGACGCTGGCGGTCCTCGGCGAGACCTACGGGCCCGACGAGACCCCGGGCGAGGTGCTCGTGCTCGAAGGGCTCGCCCAGGAGGCGCTGGGCCGACCGGCCGACGCGGTGGAGAGTTACCGCCGCGCGCTGGTCTGTGCCGACGCTCCGGCCGCCGCCGCCGCCAGGCTGGCGGCGCTCGAGGCCGCTGCCGGGCCCGTGATCGCCGGCCAGCCGGTGACGCCTCCCCGCTGATCGGGGCCGCGCCGACCGCGGCCCGTTCACTCGCCGCTGCGGCCCGTGAGCAGGTCGAAGGCGGTGATCGCAGGGACAAGTAGGGCGAGCGTCGCGAAGCCATAGGTGGCCAGCACGACCAGCAGCACCTGCAGGCTGGACCCCTGGAGGAAGCCGGTAATCGCCACGAACGTCATCGCGGGCAGCAGGGCCGAGGTCCAGGCGACGGCCGGCGAGGGATTGCGGGCCGAGAGCGCCGCGTAGAGCCCGACGCCGCCCCCCACGATCACCGCCAGGAAGGGGGCCAGTTGCAGCTCGAAGCTGCCGCCGAACGCGACCATGATGCGCATCGCGGTGGCCACGCCGATCGAGAGGAAGCCGACGATGCCCAGGGCCGCCGCCACGGCCTGCCGCGACGATCCATGCGACAGTCCCGCGTAGACGCCGAGCACGGCCGCGAAGAAGACGAGCACCGCCAGGCCCAGCACCAGCGAGCCGGCATGCTCGGGCGAGGCGATGCCCAGGGGCACGAGCGCCGCACAGAGCAGGAGCGGCAGCACCACGATCTCCCGGGCGGCGGCGATCACACCGAGCAGCTTGCCCCACACGAATTCCCCCGGCTCGAGATCGCTGACCAGCAGCAGG
>VGYP01000590.1 GCA_016872955.1 Planctomycetota bacterium | reverse complement strand
GTGCTGCTGGTCGAGACTGGCTCGAGACCACGCGGGGGCAGTTCAAGACCGCGGTACAGGAAATAGAGGCCGATCTCTCCGTGCTCGACTCGGATGACGACGGCTTGGATGCGTTCGCTCCGGCTGACGCGAACCACCTGCGATCCGCCCTCGCAGAGATGAATCGTTGACCGTCCGGGTGTGCGGATCGTGATCCTGTCGACACGCCGGGGGCAGCACGCGGCCGTCGCGGCCCGATCGTGCTGGCCGAGGTCCGCCAGTGTGTCGTTGTCGCACGGACTCCAGGATGGGCCGCGGCGGTTGCCCGGCGCCTCTTGACCAGTCGGATCTGAACTCACGGGTGGCGACCCCCGTTCCTCGTCCCGCCGCGACGGGCGGCGATGAAGCGCCGCTTGATACGTCGAGCGAATCTCGGATGTCCACCTTCAGGTGCCTGATCCTGTGCGTGTCGGTGCATCACGGGAACACCGCCAAGGTGGCACGGGCGTTGGCAGGGCCGCTCTCGGCCGAGGTCCTCGCACCGGACGAAGTCCCGGACACCGCGTGCAACCACGGGCGGCTATGGGATTCGGCTCGGGCGTCTTTTACGGCCGGATGCACCTGATGCTCCTCGAATGGCTTTGTGGATTGCCGGATGCCCCCGGGCCTGCGGTCCCAGCGTTCGTCTTCTCGACCTCCGGGCTGCCTCTCTTGGCAACGTCTGGCACGGTTCCCTCAAGAACCTGTTTGCTCGCAAGGGATAGGAGGTGGTAGGAGAGTTCGCGTGTCGCGGTTTCGATACCTGGGGCCGGCTGTGGTGTGTCGGTGTGGTGAATCGTGCGCCCTCCGACGAGTGGGACCCGGAGCGAGCCAAGGGCGTTCGGCCAGTCGGTGGCGGCGATCGCTCGCGGGGCAGGCCCCGGCGGCGCCCCCCGGATTTGCGGCGACCAGGCTCCCGGACCGGTAGGGTTGGCAACGGACGGTAGACTGTGAGAGGGCAGGAGTAGCGAGGACGATTCCAGCGCCACCCAGCGGTGCACCACAAAGGAGTCGACGCATGATCCGGGGCGGCATTCTCGTGGTCGTGATGCTCTGCCTCGCGGCCATGCCCGCAAACGCGAGGAGCCAGCAGCTCGTCGTCCAGCAGCCGACCTTTCAGCAGTTCACGACGCCGTCGACTGTTCTGGTCCCGGATCGCGGGGCCACGGGGCTCGGCGGCATCGGATCCTCGGCCAGAGGCCGAACCACCTACGGACCGATCCCGCTCGGCACCGCGCGGGCCGGAAGCACCGGTGCCTCGCGTGTCCGGGTGAGGGCTTGGGTGCATGATTTTCAGGCGATGGACGAGGCGATCCTGGCCGGGGAGCATCTTCCGTCCGCGGTGTCACGTCGGTCGCCGACGCGGCCAACACCGACGCTCCGCCCATCCTCTCCGATGCGGCTGCGGGCCGCCCGCTGACGTTTTCCGAACGGCCCAGATGGAGGCACGGCATGACCAACCAACGGCTGCGGCAGGTGATCCTCGTGTTGCTCGTCGGACACTGGCTGCTGGCCGCCAGCGGCAACGCCGCCGAGCGACTGACGCCACTGGGGGTCGTGAGGGCCAGAGTCGAGCAGGCCGTTCGCGAACTGGCCGAGGCGCGGGTTTTCCCGGAC
>VGYP01000589.1 GCA_016872955.1 Planctomycetota bacterium | reverse complement strand
CCCCAAGCGATTCCTCCGCCTTCCAGCCGTCCATGTAGTCTCGCAGGTAGACCTCCTCGTACTTGACCGTTCGCCAGAGTCGTTCGACGAACACGTTGTCGAGAGCCCGGCCGCGACCATCCATCGAGATGGCCACGCCGCTCTTCTCCAATCGGCTGGTGAAGGCCGTCACCGTGAACTGAGCTCCTTGGTCCGTGTTGAAGATCTGCGGGCGTGCGTCGGCCAACGCCGCCTCGAGAGCGTCCACGCAAAAGTCGCCAGTCAGCGTGTTGGAGAGCCGCCACGACAGCACGTTGCGGCTATAGAGATCCATGACAGCCGTCAGGTAGACGAAGCCGTGCTGCAGGGGGATGTAGGTGATGTCACTGGCCCAGACCTGATCGGGCCGCGTAATCACCAAATTCCGCAGCGAATATGAGTAAACCTTGTGGCCTGCCGCCGGACGGCTGGTCGACCGCTTCGGGCACACCGCTTCGAGCCCGAGCAGCCGCATCAGCCCCTGGGGCCGCTTTCGATTGATCCCGAAGTGCCTCTGGATCTTCCGCGTCCCGAAGAACGGCCGTTTCGTGTAGAGGCAGTCGATGTCCCGCATCAGGGCCAGGTTCTCGGCCGACTCCCCGAGGGGCTCGTAGTACCAGCTGCTCCGGGCCAGGCCAACGAGTGGGCACCCGCGATCACGACGGCGAGCGCCGTCGCATGCTGCAATCGGTACGCCATTGCTTCCTCCGACTGGCGGCATTGTCAAGCGTGTCTATCCATCTTCGTTCGCTTGCCCCGCCTCGCAACGACGGTGCCGTCACGCGATCGCCCAGGCGGTCGTGGCAACGCGGCGGCGGCGCTGCACCGCATGAACCACGGCGGAACGATGGCTGGTTTCAGGCCGCCGCCCCCCTTACACTGTTGGGCCCGCCCGATGGCGGGCTGTCGGCAGATCTGATGTCCTTCGCGAATCATCGCGAGATCGAGGAGAACCCGATGAAGGCTTCCCGCACGCTGCTGCTCGGAACATTGACCGCGCTGGCGTCGATCACATCCCCCCTCACCGCCCAGGAAAAACCCATGCTGCCTCGCTGCTTTCTTGACATCTCCGTGGACGGCCAGAAGTTGGGCCGCATCGTCGTCGAACTACGCTCCGACGTGGTGCCCAAGACCGCCGAAAACTTCCGCGCGCTGTGCACTGGAGAAAAGGGCTTCGGCTACAAGGGCAGCAGCTTCCACCGCGTGATCCCGCAGTTCATGTGCCAGGGGGGCGACTTCACCAACCACAACGGCACCGGTGGCAAGTCGATCTACGGCGCCAAGTTTGCCGACGAGAACTTCACCCTCAAGCACACCGGGGCAGGCGTGCTGAGCATGGCCAACGCCGGACCGAACACCAACGGCTCGCAGTTCTTCCTGTGCACGATCAAGACCGACTGGCTTGACGGCAAGCACGTTGTGTTCGGCCAGGTGGTCGACGGCATGGACGTGGTCAAGAAGATGGAGGAACTGGGGTCGCAGTCGGGCCGCACCAAGGGCAAGATCGAGATCACCGACTGCGGCGAACTCAAGCCCGAAGGCAAGTAAGTCGGACACGCCGCCGCCCGTTGACCGGTCGCCGTCGCCCGCGATTGCCGCCGCCACCCGTTCCTTGCGGGGGG
>VGYP01000588.1 GCA_016872955.1 Planctomycetota bacterium | reverse complement strand
CCACGTAGATCAGCCCCCGCACGAAGTCGATCTGCTTCGGCCGTCCACCGTCGGGCCGCGCGACCCGCAGGCCCACCGGCGTCCCCACCCGACCGCGTAGCAGGTTCATCACCATGGGAAGCTCCAACCCCTTCGCCTCGACGAAGGGACCGTCCTCGGTCGGCCGGATGGCGAGCACCCGGTCGCCCGGCTCGATGCGACCGTCGCGGGCGGCTGCCCCCTCCTCGTTGAGCATCGCCACGAAGAAAAATCCCTGCTCATCGAGGTTGATCACACCGCCGATGCCCCCGATCTCGACCTGGCCGCCCTGCGGTTCCGCCCCGGCCCGCGAGCGGGGCACGTACTCCACCACCGCCGACACGCCGCCGGGCCCGGTGGCCGCAATCGGGCTGCCCGCGGTGGAACCCCGCGGCTGCCAGGCCAGGCCGCCTCCCCACGCCGCCGCGTCGACCAGGCAACCGACCACTTCGGCATCGCTCAGTGTGATGGTTCCCACGCGGCCGGGCAGTGGTCGTGGCTCCGTCGTCCGCAGGCTGACGATCGAATGCACGTCGGCCAGCGACACGCCGACCGGCCGGTCGATGCCAGGCCGGGCGACCGTCACCCTACCCCCCTCGACGGCCATGATGTCGCCCGTGATCACACCGCCGTCCCGCCGCACGACCCGCACGGCCGCCGGATCGTTGTCCGGCTGCTCTCCCGCCGCAAACACGATCTCGTCGAGATCCCCCACGGCGCGGGTGCCCGGACCAGCCTTCGTTTTGGTAGCCAGCGTGCCGTCGTCGCCGAGCGAGACCACCTCGCCCTCGACGACCGTGCCGTCCCGCATGGTGAAGCGGGTCATGTCGGGATCTCCCATCACGGGATCGGGCGACTGCCATTCGGACACCCGCAGCTGTTCGAGGCAGATGTCGCCCGATATCAACTGCAGCCGGAAGCGGTCCGCCGGCTTGCGGTCTCCGGCCGGTGCCACGGTCAGGTCGACGATGCGATCCATTCCGGCCACGGCCGCCGCGAGTCTGCCCTTGGCTTGGTCGATGAACAGCGTCACCTGCAGCCGCCCCTGCTCCGCGACGGGCACGTCCAGCGGTTCGAGCATCCCGCCGCGTTCGTCCTGGCGAATCAGCACCGCGACGGGCCCGCCGGCCGGGGCCGTGAGGATCTCGAAGCGGTAGGGATCGATCGCCCGGCCGCCGGCGGCCGCGACGGATAGGCTGAGCTCCGGCTTTCGCCGCCACGACAGGGTGATGTCGTATCGCGCCCGGACCGGGCCGCCCACGTCCCGGGAGACCGAGGAGTTCGGCACGTCGCACACCAGCCGCCCGGCCTCGTCCTGCCACGATGATTCGGGCGACTGCGTCCAGCCGACGAGCCCGCCGGGACCGACATACCCGGCGTTGCCGCTCGGCTTCCTTCGCACGAGCGACGTGACGAAGGGCCGCTCGATACGGAGTCGTTCACCGCCGGCAGCTTCGACGACCACGTGTCGCTCATCGATCGCCCGCAGTTCTCCGTCGATGATGTCGCCGCCACGCAGGCAACAACTGAAGCCCCGTGGCGGCTCGGCCGCCGCCACGGCCGCCGTCGACCGCACGCCCGCGATCTCGTCGAGCCAAAACTCGAGCGGCGCTGCGAACAACGG
>VGYP01000587.1 GCA_016872955.1 Planctomycetota bacterium | reverse complement strand
CGATCTCAACAACGACGGTCAGGTGAACGGCGCCGACCTGGGCCTCCTCCTGGGCGCCTGGGGCCCCTGCTCGGGCTGCGCTGCGGACCTGAACGCGGACGGCGTGGTCAACGGCGCGGACCTCGGTCTGCTGCTGGGCGCCTGGGGCCCGTGCCCCTAAGGCCTGACGGCTGCCCCGCCTGACGGGGCAGCCAAATTCGTGAGTTCCACGCGGCCCCCGGACTTCGGTCCGGGGGCCGCTGCGTTCTGGGACGGGCGCTTCCGGAATTTGATGGCCGGGAACCCGTTCTCGCGTTATGTTTTATCGGGAGGCCGGCCGATGCCGCCTCCCCGACGCGTTTCACCCAACCTCATGAAGAGAGGATTCGAGAACCCCATGCGAACCATGCTCACTGCCAGCGCTGCCGCTGCCGTGCTTGCCACGGCCGCCTCCGCGGACATCACCGTGACCCTCACGAACACTGCGTTCGCGGGCTTCACCTTCAACCAGATCGTCGGCTCGCTGAACGGTCGTTGCACGGGCACGCTGACCGCGGTCCAGGTGGACGTGACGCTCAATGCGTCCACTGCGTTCACCTATGCCGACGACATCTGCGTCTACGTGGATCCCGAGCCGCTGTCGACCGGCGGCCTGGTGCAGGCCGGCGGATTCTCGAACCTCGGCGCCGCGCAGCGCTACTTCTGGCCGAACGGCGCCTCCTCGACGCCGGGCACCCCCTGCATCGGCACCATCACGCTCACCACGCCCGTCACCTTCGGCGCCACCGCGGCTGACCCCGCCATCTGGGTGGGCAACGGCTACGGCGCCGCCGGCACGTCCGGCACCTGGACGGGCACCGTGACGCTCGTGGGAGTAGATCCGGCTGTGGAGCCGCCGTACGACCCGTGCAGCCCCTGCTGCACGCTCGCCTATGGCGCCAACGGCAACCTTCCGTTTAACTACGAGACCGCGGCCAACCGGGACATGGGTGCATGCGGCACTGCCTACAAGGCGAACTTCTATCCGTTCACCGCGCCCTTCACGGGCAACTACACCTTCAGCACCTGCGAGACGCAGACGGCCACCAACCTCACCGGCACCAAGCTCGGCGTGCTGACGGGGTGCACGGCCGGCGCGACCGTGGTTGCCTGCAATGACGACGGCTGCGGGCTCGATGGCCGCGCGTCGACGCTGTCGGTGGCCTTGACGGGCGGCACCACCTACCAGGTGGTGGTGGGCCTTGATTCGGCCGCCGAGGCCGACCCGGGCCTCATCCGGATCGACGTCGATGGCCCGTCGGGGTGCAGCCAGGGCGCGGCGCTCGCCTTCGGTGCCAACGCCTTCGCCAACACGTCGGCACTGCCGAACTACGTGGTGACGACGGATGCCGCGGCAACCACGACCACCACGGTGGCGTTCGCGCAGTGGTACCGCTTCGTGCCCGCCGTCACCGGCGCGTACAGCTTCGACGTGTGCGGATCGGTGAACGACACCAAGATGGCGATCGGCACGGTCTGCCCGGCCACCGCCGGCTCGCCGTTCGTGTCACTCGCGTACAACGACGACGCGTGCGCCTGCAGCTCGGGCTGCGGCTCGACGGGGCAGTTGGCGTGGTCCAGTCGGCTGGATGCCGCCAACAGCGATCTTCCGCTGACCGGCAACCTGACT
>VGYP01000586.1 GCA_016872955.1 Planctomycetota bacterium | reverse complement strand
CCCAGGCCCGACTTCGTCAGGCCGGCGGTTGCCACGACGCGGGCCGAGATCGTGGCCGTGGCCGCCGACTGCACGATCACGGCATTGGCGGCGGCGCCGGCCCCGGCAAGCGTGAGCGGGCCGCCGATGAGCTCGTATTCGGTGGCCGCGGTGAAGGTCAGGCCGCCGCTGGCCGTCGCCCCGGACTGGCCGATCGTCACCTCCCCGTTGGGCAGCGGGAAGATGCCCATCAGCCCCTGCTGCATCGGCCCCACCACGCCGCCGGAACCCCAGGTGTTGCTGCCGTCGGTCCACGTGCCCGAGCCGCCCTGGTTCACGCCGTCGCCGTGCCAGTATTGGCCCGCGGGCGGCAGTTCCCCCACGAGTTGGATACCGGTCCACAACAGCGTGTACCAGGCACCGGACGTGTTGCCTTGCGGCCCGCTCGTCGCCAGCCCGGTGATCGTGATCTTGTCCTCCGACCGACCGGGAAACTTGACGTAGTTGGTGCCCTCCTCCCAGGTGCCGGAGAAAGGCATGTTGATGCCGGGATAGATCTGCGCCCAATCGGCCGGATTCGCGGGGGCATTGATGTTGGCCCCGTTGGTGGTGCCCTTGTAGGCGGTGCTGCCCTGGTTGAGGTAGACCGTGCCGGCGCCGTTCATGAACTGGTAGTCGTCGTCGGTGACGTAGACATACACGTCGTATCCCAGCGGAAAGATCTGCTGCAGGTTCTCGAAAAGAAACTGCGAGCCCGTGAAGGGGTTGTAGGCGGAACTGCCCTGCATGATCGACCGCAGCCCAGAGCCCATCAGGCGGGCGTTCTCGGGGGAGCCGCCCCAGGCCTGACGGCCGCTGAAGGCTCCCCCGCTGACATAGCGGAGCGTGGCCTCGGTGGAGATGCCGGTGCCGTCGACGAGCGCCGTGGCAGTGGCGAGATTCTGCTGGTTGAAGTTGTTCCAGTTGGTGGCGGCGACGAGGCCCGCCGTGTCCTGCGGATCGAGAAAACTTGATGGCAGCGTGGTGGTCGTGTTGTACTGAGTTCGCCCTCCCATCCAGCCCAGCTTGACGCTCAGCGTGCGGGCCGGCGGTTGCTGCCCCAGCGAAGCTGCCGGTAGGCCGATCAGGATCCCGGCGGCCACGCAGGCGATCCTCCGCCACCTGCCGATGATCAACTCCGACTGGGCGCGATCAGAGTGCGGCATCGGATCAGCTCCTTTCGGAGAAAGACGTTTCACCGCCGGGGCCACCAGCCGAGACGACGGCGATTCCCGTGTTGACAGGCCGCCCGGCCGGTTCGGTCGTCCGAGAGAGAGAAGCCTAATCTCAGCCCACCCTCTCACCTTCATAGTCTAGCCGACTATTCTCGTGATCGCCAGCGAACTTCCTCAAACCATTCCGGGCCGGAGCCCTGTTGACTGTGGTTGAAAACGGCGGAGCGGGGCGGTTCCCAAAACTTCGGGCGTTTGGTGGTGTCGATCTCCCCTGACCCCCCCTTCAACGAGGCCACATTCGGAGCGAGAGTCCGGGTGTGGTCGCAACCAAGGGAGGGCGGTAGCTGCCGCGAGGAAAGAGGTTCACGGCGGAGCAGATCATCGGGAAGCTTCGCGACGCCGTGGTCGAGTTGGCCCGAGGCAAGACCGTGCCGGAGGGGTGCGGAAGCATGGTGTGA
>VGYP01000585.1 GCA_016872955.1 Planctomycetota bacterium | reverse complement strand
CGTGAATGCCTGTACGTGGTATGTGACGGCTGAGCCCCGTGTCCCCGTCATCTCCCCGTCATCGGGATCTGGCGGAATCGAGGCCGACGAGGTGCGGCTGGCCCGATGCGGATGCTGCGATCTGCCGCTGCAGCGCATCGACATGGGCGTCCCACGTGAACCGTTCCAGCGCGACCTGCCGCGCCGCTGCACCGAGGGCTGCGCGCAGGTTGGCGGAGTCCGCGCGGTCCCCGCACACGCGGGCGATCGCATCGGCCAGCTGCGCCGCATCGCCCGGTTCCACCATTACCGCCGTGCGGCCGTCATCCAACACGTCGGCGATCTGGCCAAGCCGGGATGCGATGATCGGCTTGCCCATGACCATGTACTCGAAGAGCTTGGTCGGGGACCCGAAGAACCAGGTGCCGTCCGGATTGGGCACGTGGGGTGAGACGAACACGTCGGATGCCGCCAGATGCAGCGGCGCCTCTTGCTGCGGCACCAGGCCAGCAAAGGTCGCGCGCCCCGCCGCCACCGCACCGGCGAGGAACTCCTCGCACTGGCGTCGCCGGCGGCCATCGCCGATGAACAGGAAGTGCAGGCGGTCGAGCGCCGCGTCAGGCACGAGGCGGGCCGCAGCGGCCGCGAACACCTCGGCACCGTGCCAGTCGCCGAAGGTCCCAAGGAACGTGACCACAGTGGCTCCCGCGGGGATCCCGAGCCGGGCGCGCAGCGCTTTCGTATCGGCCGCCCCGAACCGGGCCGGGTCGAAGACTGCGGGATCGATGCAGTTGGGGTACCAAGCGACGCGCGCCGGCGGCACGCCCCGGCCGACGAGCTCGTCGGCCAGCACCTTCGAGATCGTGACGAGCATGTCGGCCCGCTCGATCATCAGGTCTTCGGCGAGAGAGAAGTCCCTCGCGAAGGTCCGGCCGCCTCCCCAGTGCTTTGAGGCCCAGATCTCGGAGCCGTTGTACTCGACGACGAGCGGGATACCGAGGCGCTCGGCCAGAAAGGCTCCGGTGGAGTCGCCGAGCGCGAGGCGCTGGTAGATGATGGTCGGGCGGAAGCTCGCTCCTAGCCGGGCCCCGGCCGCCACGGCGCGGGTCTGCAGCCGGCTGACGTTGGTGCTCAAAGGCATCGCGAAATGCCTGAGCGACGCGGGGCGCTCGAGGCGGATCGCGGGGTCGAGCATCACCACCAAATCCGGCGACAGCATCGCCACCTCGGCACCCGCCCGCCGCAGCGCATTGGCGACCCCGGCCACGTGACCGACGCTGCCGCCCGCCTGCACGCCGAAGCTGAGGAGGTTGCGGACGTAGAGCACACGCTGCCCGTGCCAGCGGAATGCCCCCGGCCTCCATGGATCGCGACGGCGCTCACGGAGGGCAGCGCCCTGACGGGCGAGGCGGGTCCTGGTCGCGGCACCGGCCACCGATGCGCCGGCGAGGCCCGTGAGATCGGACACCAGCCCGATCTTGCTGACCTCGTGGATGCGCCCCGCCGCGTCGACGCCGTAGAGGCGCGGCCAGCCCCAGCATGCCGCGACGATGCGGAGGATCGGTCCGAAGCCGTCCTCGCCGCCGAAGCTCGTCGCCACCACCGCCCTGCGGCACGGGTTGCGAATGAACTCGCGGACGAGATTGCGCGGACCCATATCCCGCAGCTCCGCGGCT
>VGYP01000584.1 GCA_016872955.1 Planctomycetota bacterium | reverse complement strand
ATGCACGGCGGCCGGCGGCAGGGACCGATGCCCCAGGAGCAGGGCCGCGGCCAGGCCGCTGCGTTCCGGCGCGATCCCCGCCGCGAGCACGGCCGCGGCGGCGATCCGCAGGCGGTCGATCGCCGCATGCATCGACCAACTCGCAGGCGTCTCCTCCACCTCGACACAGGACCACGAATCGACCCGCACGGCCGAGAGCCGGCGGTCCGCCCGCGCCCGCGAGGCGAAGTCTGGCTCACCGGGGTTGAGAGCTTCCGACGGCCGCACGCCCCGGCCGAAGAGCCGCACTCGACTGCCGGCCAGCATGGCGATCGGCTCGCCGTGGACCACGACCATGGCCCGGCCGGAGGTCGGCCGCCAGTCGACGCCGTCACGCACCTCCTCCACCTCGAGGTCAAACTCGCTGGTGGGGCCGATGGCCGGGGATCCGCCGGCCTCACCCACCGGCGGCGCGAGCGGTCTCGGCGACGCCACGACCCGTCCCCGGACGACCACCGGCACGGCATCGTGGCCCAGTTGCCACGCCAGGTCGTCCCGCGGAAAGAGATCGAATCGCATCGACGCCCAGACGGCACCGACCAGCAAAGCCGTCGCCAACAGCGGCACCTCGGAGCGGCAGACCCGACGCCGCCATGCCCACCACCACGCACCGAGGCTCGACACCGCGGCACACCACGCAGGCAAGGCGACGCTGACCTTGGTCGCGGTCGGCACCATGCGGGCGGCGACGGCCCCCGCGATCACCGCGACGGCCAACGCGACCAGCGGCCGCGGCAGCCACTCCCGCTCACGCAGCAACGGCATGATCATGCGGAGGAGCATGCGACAGCAGGGCAGGGAGGGGAGGGGAGGGGGGCACGACCGGCCAAGGGCGGCGTGGTGCGATGCCTATCCCGCCGCCACAGTCTTCACCGGGCGATCCACCACGGACTGCCACCATGCATGGCGAGTGGCGGGGCGACCAGGGGCAAAAATCGCACGCAGCCGCCCGGGCGGATTGGACGGCTGGGCAAACGCCCGAAGCGATCACACCACTAGCCCCGGCACTTCCGGCCTATCGGCACATCATCCGCGATCCGCCCGACGCCGTGCCTGGAACACGCGAGGCAGCCCCGCGAGATCCTTGAGCGTCGGCCCGGGCTCGAGCCCCGCCGTCCCGACCAACAGCCCTTCGACGGCCTCGGCCACGGCGGGGCCGGCCTCCAATACCAGCCAGCCCCCCGGCACGAGCCGATCGATTGCCTGGCCCAGAAGCCTTTCGATCACCTCGACACCGCGTGGCCCCGCCACGAGCGCCTGGCGTGGCTCGTGCTCGCGCACGTCCCGGGGCAGGGCATCGACTTCGTCGTCACGGACATAGGGAGGATTGCTCACGATCACGTCCCAGGGACCGGCCACGGCCGCATCGATGAGCAGGTCGCCCTCGTGGAAGGTGACCCGATCCGCCAGGCCGAGCCGAGCGGCGTTCCCAGCGGCGACGGCCAGGGCGGCCCCCGACGTATCGGTGGCGGTCACCAAAGCCCGGGGGAGATTCCTCGCTAGCGCGATCGCAATCGCGCCCGAACCGGTGCCCACGTCGATGATCCGTGGCGCTGCGGCCTCCCGGCAGAGATCGAGCACCCGCACCACCAGCCCCTCCGTTTCGGGACGCGGCACCAGGACC
>VGYP01000583.1 GCA_016872955.1 Planctomycetota bacterium | reverse complement strand
CATCGCCCCCAGCCGCACGGGCTGGTCGCGCTTGGTGAAGAACGCCTTCGGGTACTTCGGAGACGTTCGCACGCCCGCGGCCTTGCCGCCTTGAATCCTGAACGGGCCGAGCGAGTTGTAGCTCGACGCGATGTAGCCGCCCTGCCGGCGAATCCGCACCGTGCCGCCGACCGACGAGCCGACCTCCGCGGCTGACTTCTTGAGCAGTACATTCGCGTCGCGTGCCGATACGCCAGCCTTGCGAAGCTCCTTCACTGCGATCTTCCTCGCTCGCGGCTTGGTGCGAACGTACGGCCGCGATGCCTTCTTCTTCGTCTCGCGTTCCTTCGTGCCGAACTCAATCCAGAACTGGTGGTACGCTCGATCGGGGCCGCGCTTCACCTTGCCGCCGCCGGCGCTCTTCGATTTGCCCGCGCCGGCTTTCTGGAATCCGACGACCGCCGTTCCGGTCCCAGTCTTGGGGTATCGCTTGCTGATCGCCTTGACCGATCGCCGCAAGTTGCCGGTCGGGCCGACGCCGACGATCCGCCCCGAGACAGCCGCCTTGAGCCCGCTTTCAGCCGGCGCCATCGCTCGCTTCGCCGCGGCCCCCATGCAGATTGCCGCGACCGTCGGGTGAATGTCCTTGAACGCCTTTCGCAGCGCAGCGATGTCGGTCGATTCGAGCTTCACGCTCGACGTGCCTTGCTGCTTGGACGCGGAGAACGCAGGCATCAAATCGTCTCCACGATTCGCAGTTCGTAGGCTTGCGAAACGGTGTAGGCCGACGGCATCGTCTCGCCGTCGCCGGGTGGCTCGAACCCGTCCGACTCGCTCGTCATCGTCGTGCGTTGCACCGTCGCTCCCGCGACGGTGCCAGTGAACCCGTCGAGAGCGCGACGCACTGCCCTCGCCAGCTTGCGAACCTCGTTGTACGTTGTGGCGTAGAGCGTCACCGCAACCGTCATGGTCGGCCGGCCGACCGGTCCGGTCAACGACTGGTCGCGGTCAACGCCATTGATCTGCGTCACGATCAATGGCAGAGCAGTGCCGGTCGGAGCAAACACGGGAAACACCCGCGCGGCGACCATGCCGCTCACCGTCGCGTCGCCGGTGAGCCTTGCGTACACGACCGGGATCGCCGACTCAATGACTTCCAGGCTCACGTCGTCGTCTCCGTTGCGATGATCGTCATGTCTCGCTGGCGGTCACGTTCGATGATCTGCTCAATATCCAGCACGCGGTTGCCCCACTCAAGCCGCATATTCTGCGCCACGCCGGCGAGCCAGCGGAGGTCAAAGCGGTGCGTTGCCGTGCCGACGACCTGCCCGTACTGCTCCGACTCGCGAGCCGACAACTCCACCCGTCGTGCCCACACCTTCTTGAAGAGCGTGTAGGTCTGCGTCACTTCGCCCGTCTCGGCGTTGGTGACGTTCGCTGGCTGCTTGATCGTCAGCCGCTCGGTGTACTCGCCTGCTCCGAATGGCATGGCTCACCCGTATTCGTGAAACCGAATCGTGTCGAGCATCGCCTTGGCTCCGAACGGAACCTCCCGAAGTGCATCGGTCGTGGACAGTTCACGGTTCTTCCACAGGTGAGCGGCGATCATCATGATCCCGACCTGCGCCGCACGCGGCACCGCCGTCACGTCGGCCCCGTGTCCCGCCCACCACGTCACCGACACGCCA
>VGYP01000582.1 GCA_016872955.1 Planctomycetota bacterium | reverse complement strand
GGCCGAGAGCACCCACGCCCGCCCCTTCTTGAGGCCCGAAGCGACCGTCGGCACACTTGCGGCGACGTCGTACTTCGGCAGCGGCAGCCGCTCGGCGTCGAGGAGGAGCCCCAGGTCAAGACCCGCCCGCCCGTCGAGTTGGCGGCTCCGGATGATCGCGGCCACGACGGCGAGGTCGACGCAGTTGACCAGGTCGGCGAACACCGGCTGCCGGGTGGCGAGGGCGTCGTATTGCCGGGTCATCGCCTCGCACCAGCGGGCGGCGATTTTGTCCTGCCCACCGGCCCCACGATTGAGTCCGGCGCGGCCGGCCACATCGGTCTCGGTGAGGCATTTCATCCGCCGACCGCCGATCCGCCAGGCAAGTTCGTCGGCATCACGGGCGATGGGATCATAGTCGGCCTCCAGCCAGAACCGCGGCAGCGAGACGGCCCGCCCGCCAGCCGGCACCATCGACAGGTAACTCGGCAACGCGGGCAGCCCCGACTCCTCGAGCCCCATCCCGATCCGCTTCATCCGATAGTCGGCGGCCACGAGCACCTGCGCGAAGCGAGTGTCGCCCGGCACCCCGCCGACCGTCACGACCTGAGGCCCCACGGCCTCCTCCATGCTTCGAAAGGTTCGCGCGGGATCGACGATGGTCTCCTGTCGGGCGAGAAACGCCTGCAACTTCTTTCGGCCCTCCGCGGTGGGGTCGATCGAGCAGAGCATGCCGCCCTCCCGAGCCTTGTCGATCGCCCGCAGCGCCACGATCAGATCCTCCAACTGCAACAGCGGCCGGCGGCTCTTCGCGCCCACGATCGCGCCACCAGCATCGACCGTGATGCGATCGGCTGGGCCGGCCAGGACGATGTCATGCCCATCGGGATCGACGAACACATGCGTGATTCGCTCCAAGCCGCCAAGAAACAGCACCTCGGCCGGCAGGGCCGCCTTCTTGGCAGCCGACTCCTTGAGGGCCGCGATCACTTTGGCCAGCGAGATCTTGCGGAGTTCGCAGGCCGCCCCGGCCTCATCACCAAGAATCCTGCGCCGCTCGACCGCCAGTTCCTCGCGAGCCCGGGGGTCGAGGTTCCGGACGATGCCCTGGGCGTCGACGGCGATGCCACCGACCGCCTGGGCCCCGAAGCCGAAGCCGGGCTGGGCGACCGCCGTGCGGGAGGCGGCGGCCAACCAACCCACGGCAATGAGAAACGCCACCATTGCCGTCCGGAAGCGATTCATGGAAACCCTCGTTGCGATGCGGCGGGGCCCTACAGACAATGGACGAGATGCTAAACGGGACCTTTCAAAGCGGCAAACCCGATTCCCTCGGAAAAACCCGGGCTTTCGCTCCCTCTCCGGCCCTTCGCCCTCGGTCGACCAACCCCTGATGACGCTTTCGCCCCCCCCGTGCTTCCTCTGCATCGTCGATCCGGTCACGGGCCGCCAGGTGGTGCCGTTGGTCGTCGGCGACCGGATCACGCTCGGCCGAGCGTCCGGCAACCGGATCGTGATTCACGACGAGCGGGCCAGCCGCTTCCACGCCGAGGTGTTCTCGGGCGACGGCGGCTGGCTCGTCCGCGACCTCGCCAGCCGCAACGGCACGCTCCTCGACGGCGAACGGCTCACGGGCGACCGGCGGCTCGCGGCCGGGGACACCTTCCTCATCGGACTGGCGGAGGTGGTG
>VGYP01000581.1 GCA_016872955.1 Planctomycetota bacterium | reverse complement strand
GAATACGCCGTGATACCGATGCCGATGCTCCCGCGGCGGCGGGACGAGATCGGCGAGCCTGTCGAGGAACTCAAACGGCGTGAGTTCGACGACGCCATTGGCCCGGGCCGACCCAGTTGGCGGCTTTGTGTCTGGGCAGCAGGTAGCGGACGCAGGCGATCCGGCCGTCTGGGCCGGCGGCCGGTGGTCACGAGCGACCGCGACTACGAGTTCCTCGAACTCACTGACCACCGGCCAAGCCACACCGAGCCGGTCGATGTGCTCTCCGGCTGGCGCTGGGGGGAGGTACGTGGCGGTCCGCGACGCCTCGACGCAGCTGTTCTTCGAGCGGCTGCCGCGCGGCACGCACGTCTTCGAGCACGCACTGCGGGCGGCCCACCGGGGGACGGCGTCGAGCGGCTTCGCCGCGATCCGCAGCCGCTACGCACCCGAGTTCTCCGCCCACTCCGCGAGCGTGCCGCTGGAGGTGGAGTAGGCCGCTCGACTGGCACGGTCAACCCCTTGCGTGAGCGCTGGAAAAGAACCTAGCCCGCGTGGCGGGGTATCCTCAGGGCATGAGAGAATCCGCACCCCGGCCCGACGCCAACCTGGTCAACGAGCTCGCCCGTGAGCGGAACCGCGAGGCCGCCGACCGCACGCTCCTGGCCTGGGTACGGACGAGCCTGGCGATGATCAGCCTCGGCTTCGCCATCGAGCGGCTCGGGCAGGCGGCCGTCGGCTTCGACGGTTCGCTCGCCGGGTTCTCGGTGCTCAAGACGCGGGTCTTCGGCGCGGCGCTGATCCTGCTGGGGATCGCCGCGACGCTGGCCGGCATGTGGGAGCACCGCCACGTGCTGGCGGCGATCCGCGACGAGCACTACCGCCACGCCGACCGCACGCCGATCGCTCGCTGGATGGGGACGGCGCTGGTGTGCGTGGGGGCAGTGGCGCTTTTGATCATCCTGCTCGGCTGACTGCGGCCGGGCCCGTCCGGGGACAGGTGCCGGCCGCTTGACCGGCCCGGTACGCCGCTTGACCGGCCCGGTATGATGCTGCAAGGGGCATGCGGCAAGGACCAAGGTCATGGACGTCCCCGTCACCCGGCGGCGGCGCCGCCGGAGTTCCCCTCTGGCCGGCTTCGAGCCGTGCGAGCGCCGGCTGGTGATGGCCGCCGCGGGCCTGCTGCCGGCCTACGACGTCGGCACGCCGAACGTCGTCGACGTCTGGGTCGATCCGGCCGCCGGCAACGACGCCCGCAGCGGGGTGTCCGCGACCTGGCCCTGCGCACGCTCGCCGAGGCCTGGCGGCGGGTGCCGGCCGGGACCGCGCTCTCCCAGGGTGTCCGTATCAACCTGGCGGCCGGCACCTACCCCGAATCGGCCCTGCCCGCCTACTGGGAGAACCGCCGCGGCACCTTCGCGGCGCCGGTGATCGTGCGGGCCGCCGACGGCCCCGGCACGGCCCGGCTGCCCACGGTGAACGTGTTCGACTGCCACCATCTCCGCTTCGAGGGGCTGGAGATCTCGGCCGCCGGCGGCGACTGTGAACGCCGGTCGAAAAGTGCAGCGCGCGGCGGGGTCGCCCGGCCGGTCGAACAATGCAGCGCACAACTGTGCAGTGTTGTCGGTCAGGACAATCGCGGCGGAGCCGCGATTTCCCCTTTCCGAGAGCGAGGCACGAGGCGTGGATG
>VGYP01000580.1 GCA_016872955.1 Planctomycetota bacterium | reverse complement strand
ATAGTCCGCCGTCGACTCGGAGCCCCCGACCAACGCCAACGCCTGCCCCGACGCGATGACTGCGCTAGAACCAGAGAGGCACACGTCGATCAACCGCACTCCCTGTTCCGACAGGCGTGCTGCATCCTCGACGATGTCAGCGGGGTCGGCCGTGGTCGTATCGAGAACCACGCTGCCGGGGACAATCGCTGCTACGAATTGCTGCGGACCCCAGAGAAGAATGCGGCGATCTTCGGAGGTCATAAGACTCAGGAACACGACACCGGCGGCACGTGCGACGGCGGAGGCATCTTCGAGCACCCGCACACTGATGCTCGCGGCAGCGTCGCAGGCACCCGAGGCGATGTCGTAGCCGTAGACGGGATGCCCGGCTGCGATGAGACGGGCGGCCATCGCTCGACCGACCAGGCCGAGTCCGACGATACCGACTGGTTTCATGTCACTCCTTGATCGATATCACGGTTTCCTGAAAGTGCTGATACTCGGCCGCTGGATCATATTTCCTTCCATCGTGCAGCATGGCTCCGAAGACGAGCCGAAGCGACTCGTCCTTCGCCACCGAAACCGCGCTCTTGGCTCCTTGCTTCATCGCCTCGCGACCAAACGGATTGGCGACAAACACGCCGTAGTCGCGGTTGTGCCACCACGACTCGCGAAAGTTCTTCGGCCCCGGCATCAGCGTGATTCCGATGCGCTGACCGTCCTTCGTACCCGAATAGTCGCACCACGCCGCCGTCTTGCCCCAGGTCGCCTTGGCGGTCTTCGCACCACTGCTGCTCACCAGCGATCCGCCGTTCTTCTCCGTGCATTCGCTCGCGACGCGGGCACCGAAGCCCATTTCTTCCTGATCGCCGAAAACAAGTTCGCGATCCGTCGCCGTGAAATTTGCCTCCCACACGAGCAGTCAACCCGCCGACCGCCAGGTGAGCGTGTGGCGGTTGACCATTTTGCCCATTCGTTTGGCGTCGGGTGTCAATAGCTCGGATTCCGTCGCGAAGGTGACGCGGTCCTCGGAGGCCGTGGGTGGTGTCAGGAATTTGACGTGCCGGTTGCTGCCGCGATTCCGCCAGAAGTCGACGCCGCTGATGTCGCCAAAACCGAGCCACGGACCAGGATGCATCGTGTCGTGGTCGGTCGCGTCCTTGTCTTTGATCGGCGGATGGTTACGCGTGATCTTCGTGCCGCCCAAGCCGTGAAGATTCGCGAAGTGCGGGCGAAGAATCTTTGGGTCGCCCCAGACATACTCGCCCAACGGCTTCTCGGCGTGGGTCAGGATGAGGCGATCCTTCTTGACGTCGATGCCGAATTTCGATTTCGCGTCCACGACCGGTTTGATCACTTCCGGTTCCGGCTGCTTCGCCTCCGGCTTCTGAACTTCAGCCGGCTTCGCTCGCTGAGTGATCAGAAACGCCGTGATGTCAGCCACCTGCGAGGGGGTCGACTGGCGGTCGAACGACGGCATGGCCGACTTCTTCGTTGTCGCGCGAGTGTCAATGTCCTCCTTGGAGATGACGAGTCGTTGTGCCGTGGCAAGCCCCAAAGTGACGTTCAGGCCGCTCTCCTTAATGAGAACGCCCGTGTGGAACTTCCCGTCTTTGGTTTCGATCCGCAATTGGGAAAAGCCTTCGGTGATGTGGGCATCCGGATCGACGATGGATTGCACGATGTGCCTG
>VGYP01000579.1 GCA_016872955.1 Planctomycetota bacterium | reverse complement strand
TGTCGGCGGTGATGGAGAGGGAACACTGCACCGGGGCAAACTCACCCGCAAGCACGTGGCGGCCCTCGACATCGATCGCCTCTGGTTTGAGCTTGAGCGGTACAAGGCCGAGCGCGGCTGGTACAACCTCAACATTTCGCGCGACGAAATCGCAGCCCTGCTCGTGGACCCGTCGTGGTACGACCTGGAAATCCCCGAGGCACAGCTTGCGTTCGACTCCTGGGACAAGGTTCGGCTGTGGGAGCAGGTGGCGATCGGGCTCCTGAAGAAATACACGGAAAAATACTATCGGCACTGCAAGCAGGCCTGGGAGGGGCCGCATCTTGAGTACCGCGACCTCGAGCCGACCGATCCCAACTTCCTCGGCAGCGAAGAAGACCCGGCCAAGGGGCACTACCGAATCCTCTATGAGAAGTCGCGCGCGGACATCGTCGCGAAGCTCGAGGAGTTGAAGGGCTTGATCGACGCCGGCACGCTCAAGATGTGGAGCATGCCGGGCCTGCGAGCGATCAACATGGGGCACCACCTCTACCAGCCGCTCCTCCATCTTGAATCCAACGTCATTGCCATCACGCCTGTGCCGCTCAACAAAGGGGAGTGGAGGTTCGTCACCGACATGATGAACTTCGCCGAGCGGAATCCCTCGTACTTCGCTTCCCGGCAGGTCTACCTGCTCCGCAATCTCTCCCGCGGCCGTGGCGTGGGCTTCTTCGAGGCCGGCAACTTCCATCCCGACTTCATCACCTGGGTCGTCGAAGGTACGATGCAGCACATCACGTTTGTCGACCCGAAGGGCATCCGCAACCTTCCCGCGAGCGACGACAAGATCCGCTTCTGCAAGACGATCAAGGAGATCGAAACCCGCCTCGCCGACCCAGACGTCACGCTCTCCTCATTCATCGTCTCCAACACGCCTTCGCACGTGATGGAAAAGCAGTGGGGCATGACGAAGGCCGAGATGCTCAAACACAATATCGTCTTCCAGGAGGAAGATGCTGACGGCTACATCAAATCACTCCTGGGTGCGCCTCCGTGACTTCCGAAGTCCCGTTGGCCTCGATTAGCCAGGCGCCCCCGGTGACCGATGAACTTACTCTTGCCTCGTGGGAAGAGTATCGGCCGACTATCGCAAACATTGAACGCCGTTTCGGCAGGCACGAGAAAGGCGATGGCCGAGCGTACGAGAACAAGATCGCCTACCGCGGGCAGAAGTCCGCGGGATGGGCGCTCGAAACGACTCTCGAGCGGGAGGGCGGGGCGCGGCAGTTCACCGTGCATCAATACTACGAGCACGCGATCCGGCATCACCGGGAACTGGAGTCGATCACCGGCCGCACATGGCCGTTGCCCAGTGAAGACGAACTCAGAGAGTTATTCAAGCGCAATGCCGATTCGCTCCACGCGAGTGCTCCCGCGTATCCTTATCTCGTCTATTTGCGGCACCATGGCTTTCCCTCGCCTCTTCTCGACTGGTCTCTGTCAGCTTATGTAGCGGCCTACTTCGCGTTTGAATCCGCCGACCAGACCAAGGACGAGCGTGTTGCAGTCTACGTTTATGTGGACACGCCTCACGGTACAAAGGCTGGGTTTATCGGCGCCCCGATCATCACCCTACTTGGGCCACACGTCGCGACGGACCGCCGTCATTTCATGCAGCAGGCAGTGTATACGTGGTGCGTG
>VGYP01000578.1 GCA_016872955.1 Planctomycetota bacterium | reverse complement strand
TGAAGGGGAGGGACGGGAGGCGGGCTCAGCCGCAAGACTCGAGGAAGGTGTCGGCGTGCTCGTAGCCCGGCGCGCAGGCGCACAGAAACACGAGTTCGCCCGACCCGGCGTTGCGGATCGTGTGGCGGGCTCCCGGCGGGATCGCGATCGCGTCGCCCGGCCCGACGGTCCGCGTCTCGTCGCCGAGGGTCATGGCGGCGGTGCCGGAGAGGATGTAGTAGATCTCCTCGGTGACGGCGTGGTGATGCGGCACGGTCGCGGCACCAGCCGGCAGCCGGGCCTCCGCCAGGCTCTGCAGCCGGATGCAGGAGTTGCGATGCGCGAGCAGCTCACGAATGGTCGAGCCGTCGACGGTGGTGAACGGCGGGGCGTCTTCCCGATTGACGATGTCCATGAGGTCCGCTCCACCGACACACGGTCGCGCCGACACGACGACCGCCGGCCTCCCGGCAGAGGGCACGCGTGAACTTGCCGAGGTTCGTCAGGATACCAGACGACCGTGGAGGTGCAGCACGGCCGGGGCCATCGCCCGGTGCTCCCAGGCCTCGGCCTGCGGCAGGCCCGCCGGGTCGAACGCCTTGTCCGCCTCCACGGCCACGATGCTGCCCGCGGGAGCTTCGGCCAGCACCGCGGCCACGAGCGACGCCACGTCGGCGGGCCGCTCGGCAAACAGCTTCCAGGGAGGGCAGACGAACGTGATCCAGCGGTCCGGGCGGGGCAGTGGGGGCATGCGCCGCGGCCAGGTGAGCACGTCGCCCGTCCGGACGTCACATCGCTCCGCCACCCCCAAGGCCGCGGCCGCCCGCCGGATCGCATCGGCCGTGGGAAAGTGACGCTCCGCGAACACGGCCCCGGTGGCACCCCGGCTGAGGGCTTCCAAGCCCAGGGCTCCGGTGCCAGCGAACAGGTCGAGTGCCAGCGACCCCCGCACTCGGTCGGCGAGCAGGTCGAAGAGCACCTCGCGGACGCGGTCCTTCATCGGCCGAGTCGGCCCGCCGGGAATGTGCGGCAGCCGGCGTCCCCGCAGCGTGCCGCCGATGATGCGGGGTGGCTGGGCGGCGTCGGCAGCCGGACCAAGATCACGGCGACGGCTCAACCGAAATGCTCCTCGGGGTCGCTGGGGCGGAGATGCTATCGTAGCGGGATCCGACGTTCGAAACGTGAAGCGTTCCCGAGGAGAGTAGCATGGCGAGGGGATGGTGGATCTGGGGCATCGTCGTCACGCTGGTGTTGCTCGCCCCGTCGTTCCCAGCGCTCGTCGCGGCCGAACCGACTGCCGCGAACCCACGGGTCGAGTTTCAGGAGGCGTTCGGACGGCTCAAGAAGTTGATGGCCGACATGACCGTGATGCAGGCCCAGTATCAGCAGCCCAAGGCTGACAAAGCGGCCCTCGAGGCGAAGTTCGAGGCCACGAAACGCGAAGCGGAGGCGGCCGGCGGCCGCCTGGAGACCGCCGCCGCGGCCCTGCTGGCGGTCGAGCCCCAGGACGCCGCCGCCCGGGAGATCGCTTCCGCCGCCATGGCCGGAGCCCTCCAGGCCGACGACCCTGCCAGAGGCCTCACGATGGCTGCCGCCCTCGAGGCGGCCGATGCCATCGATGCAGATGCCGCCCTGCTGGCCGCCACGGCGGCGCTGGTCCTCTCCCGGCTCGACGAGGCCGGAACGTGGCTCGATCGGGCCGT
>VGYP01000577.1 GCA_016872955.1 Planctomycetota bacterium | reverse complement strand
GCCGTGACGGCGCTGGTCACGACCGAGGGATTCCGGGACAGCCTGGAGATCGGCTACGAGGCCCGCTTCGATCAGTACGATCTGAACCTGGAGAAGTGCCCGCCGCTCGTGCCGCGCCGCCGCCGCATCACCGTCGGCGAGCGCATCGGCCCGGCCGGCGAGGTGCTCCGGCCGCTCGAAGAGACGGCGCTGCCGGCACTCGCTCGGGAGATCGCTGCCGCAGGGGTCGAATCCATTGCGATCGGCTTCCTCCACGCCTACGCCAATGCGGCTCACGAACTGCGTGCCGCGGACCTCCTCGGAAGGCTGCTTCCCGGACTGCCGATCAGCCTGTCCTCGGAGGTCTGTCCTGAGATCCGGGAGTACGAACGGCTCTCGACCACGGTCGCCAATGCCTATGTGCAGCCCAGGATGGCATCCTACCTCGCCGCCCTTGCAGCCGACCTCGCTGCGCAGGGCCTTGCCTGCCCGCTCTTCCTCGTCACGTCCGCCGGCGGCATCACCACGCTCGATGCGGCCGTGCGGTTCCCCATCCGGCTGGTCGAATCCGGTCCCTCGGGTGGCGCCGCGCTCGCGGCCGTGACGGCCGAGCAGAACGGCGAGCGGCGGGTTCTGTCCTACGACATGGGCGGCACGACCGCGAAGATCTGCCTGATCGACGACTTCCGCGCGACCACCGCCCGCGAGTTCGAGGCCGCGCGGACGGCGAGGTTCGCCAAGGGCAGCGGCCTGCCGCTGCGCATCCCGGTGGTCGAGATGATCGAGATCGGCGCGGGCGGTGGCTCGATCGCCTCGATCGATGCCCTGCGGCGCGTGACGGTCGGCCCCGCGAGCGCCGGCCCCGAGCCCGGCCCGGCCTGTTACGGCCGCGGCGGCGGATCGCCCACCGTGACCGACGCCGACCTGCTGCTCGGTCGCCTCGATCCCGGGCGGTTCGCCGAGGGACGCCTGCACCTCGACGCGGAGGCTGCGGGTGCCACGCTCGCCGACGCCGTCGCATGCCCGCTGGGTCTCGACGGACAGGCGGCGGCCCAGGCCGTCTGTGAGATGGTCGACGAGGCCATGGCCAACGCGGCACGCGTCCACGCGGTGGAGCACGCCCGCGACCTGCGCGACGCGACGATGATCGCGTTCGGCGGTGCCGGGCCCCTGCACGCCGGCCGCCTGGCCGAGAAGCTCGGCATCGCCCGCGTGATCGTGCCGGGCGGGCCGGGCGTCGGATCCGCCATCGGCTTCCTCTCGATGCCGATTTCCTACGAGGTGGTGCACAGCCGCTACATGACCCTCGCCGGCTTCAGCGCTCCCGACGCACAGGCCGTGCTCGACCGCCTCGTCGCGACCGCCGAGGGGGTGGTCGCCGCCGCGGCGCCGGATCTGCCGCGCCAGGTCCGCCGCTCGATCCTGATGCGATATGTCGGGCAGGGCCACGAGCTCGAGATCGAGCTGCCGGAGGGGCCGCTGACCGCCGCAACGGCAGACGCCCTGCGCTCGCGGCACGCAGCGCGTTATGCCGAGCTCTACGGTCGTGCCATGCCCGAGGGCGAGCTCGAGCTCCTCACTTGGGCGGTCACCGTCTCGACGCCGCGGCCACCCATCGTCCCGGTTGTCCGCGTCGAGACGACGGAGACGCCGGCGCCGACGGCGCAGCGAGCCGTCGTCGATCCCGGCAGCAACATCGCCGTGACGACGCCG
>VGYP01000576.1 GCA_016872955.1 Planctomycetota bacterium | reverse complement strand
CCGGCGTCTCTGCCCAAGTGCCATGCTTCCCTCCTTGGCCGCCACAACTCATCGGCTCAGGGCCGATGGCCGAAGTGTAGCGCCAGGGCGGGGGATGTGAAGACGACTTGATCCACAGCCTGCTCGGTGCTCATCGAGCGCTGGAGGCAGGTCTACAACACCCTCCGGCCGCACAGGGCTGGTCTATCCGACTGAGGGTGAATCCCCAACTTCAAACCTGGTACCGAACTGGCGGGCAGGTCAGTTGCCTGTATCCTCAGTCTCGTTGTCTCCCGGTCCTCCCAACAGCCGCCGGCCAGCCGATGTCACTCGAATCGATCGTGCCCAACCTGCGTCGGCTTGCACCCGATTGGAAAAACCCGCACCTCACCACCTACCTCCGGTATTTCGACAGCGAGTTCTACCGCACCCACGACCACACGGGGCGGGCCGATCTGGATCACCTGACCCGCAGCGAGGCCGTGACGCACTTCGTCGTCCAGGGATGGCGGGAGCAACGTGCTTACTCGAGGTTTCTCCTAGCCTTCTGCGAACCCGCGTTCTATCGCGAGGCCCACCCTGAGTTGCGTCTCCAAACCGACGGGGCGGCAATCAAACACTGGATGTATCAGGGCTTCCTTGAGGGCCGCGACCCGAATCACACGACCATGCGGCTGCGCAAGACGCCCTACCACGTCTTCAACATGGCGAAGTGCGGCTCGCGCTCGGTCGTCGAGGCGATCACCCGCGCGCATCCCGAGGCTGCCGTCGTCCATGCCCACTCGAGCGTCGACTTCGCCCTCACCTATCCGGACTGCTTCTGGTCCTACCCGGAGGTCGTGGCCCGCAATCCCGGCCGACTGCGGTTCGTGGCGGGTGTCCGCGACCCCTTCAGCCGGCTTCTGGCCGGCTACCTCCAGGAGCACGAGGCGGCGATCGCGGCGGGCACGCTCACCTTCGGCCCCGACCTGATTCCCACCATGCTCGACAGCCTCTTTGCGGCGCTGCCATATGTGGTGACCTGGTTCGACCACCGCTTTCACTGCGGCCTCGACGTCTACGCCAGTCCATTCGACACGGCCCGCGGATACTCCATCTCCGGCTCCCGAGGGCGACAGGTCTTGGTCTATCGCATGGACCGGTTGTCACAGCTGGAGGAGCCGCTCGGCGAGTTTCTCGAACTGCCGCTCCAACTCGGCCACCAGAACGTCACCAGCGAAAAGAGCGGGGCGGTGGCGGACTTCTGGGCGGAGGCCAGGCGGACGGTCCGCTTCCCGGCCGACCTCGTCGCCGAAACGCTCGCGACCCGCTTCGTGCGGCACTTCTTCACGCCCACGGAAATCGAGACGCTCCGTGACCGTTGGTCGGCATGACGCCGAGCGCGTGCCGACCCGATCATTCGGGCGGCACGAGCTCGGCGGCGGGAATCTCTGTTGACGGCGGTCGAAAACGGCGAGGCGGGGACCGTGTCGCGGCGGTCCAAAATGGCAGCGCACAACCGTGCAGTTCTCTGGGCGGGGACGATCGGGGCGATGGCCCCGATCAGACCTCCTCTCAGAGATCAGCAACGTCGTCCGCCGTGCCGATCAGATGATGTTCGTGCCAGGCGATCCTTACTGGCACGGCGACGGCGTGAACCGGCGGCCTCTCGGCGATCACCTTCACGGGCGGTGACTTGGGCCTGGGCGCGAGCGACTACGCCCGGCCGCTCGCCGC
>VGYP01000575.1 GCA_016872955.1 Planctomycetota bacterium | reverse complement strand
GGACCGGGCTGGCCGCGGCGCAGAGGCCGAGCAGCGTGACGACGCAAGTGAGGAGCTTCATGCCCCGACCGTTGCATCTCCTTCGTCCGATTTATCGACGCCGATCGCGCGCCGGGTGTCACTTTGCCGTCGCAGGCGCGGATTTGATGCGAATCCTTTGACACTTGTCGCGGCGGTTGACGGCGCGGCGTCGGAAAAGCTGCCAACGCCCGGGGCCCGCGTCGCCCGCCGCGACACGGCAACGGCCCGGTGGCGGGGCTCCGACGGGGACCCCGAGGCGCCCCCGCGCTTGCCCGGAAAATCCGTCGCCCCGGGGAGGCGAGGCCGGAGCTAGGGTTTCAGGGTTGAGGTGGACCCCGAAAGTTGGACAGCGGGGGACGGTCCTCATAAACCAAAAAGGAACTGTCCAACATGTCCAAGAAACGACGCCAGCATAGTGCGGCGCTGAAGGCCCAGGTGGGGCTGGAGGCGCTGAAGGAAATCCAGCCCGTCCATGTGATCGCGGCGAAGCACCAGGTGCATCCGACGCAGGTCAATCAGTGGAAAAAAGAGGTCGCCGAGCGGTTGCCGGAGGTCTTCTCCAAGCAGGCCGACGCCGACGCGACGGAGGCGAAGGCGCGAGAGCAGGAGCTCTACGCCGAGATCGGGAAGCTGAAGATGCAGCTCGAATGGCTCAAAAAAAAACTCGGCCCGTATGGGGACTGAGGAACGCCGGCGCATGATCGAGCCCGAACACCCGAAGTTGCCGGTGACCGAGCAGTGCGAACTGCTCGGTCTGCCGCGTTCGAGTTACTACCACCAGCCGTTGCCGGAGTCCGACGAGAACCGGCGGCTGATGCGGGTGATCGACGAGATGTATCTGGCGCAGCCGTTTTACGGTTCGCGTCAGATGACGCGGGCGTTGCGCCGCCAGGGCCATCAGGTGAACCGCAAGCGCATCCGCCGGTTGATGCGGCTCATGGGCTTGGAGGCACTCGCCCCGAAGCCGCGACTGTCGGCGGCGGACCGGGCCCACCCGGTCTATCCCTATCTGCTGCGGGATCTGGCGGTCACCCAACCCAACCAGGTGTGGGCGACGGACATCACCTACCTGTCGCTGCCCGGCGGTCATGCCTACCTCTGTGCGGTCATCGACTGGCATAGCCGGTATGTGCTGAGCTGGGAACTGTCCAATACGCTCGATGCCCGCTTTTGCGCCCGGGCCATGCAGCGGGCCATCGCGCAATACGGCGCTCCGGAGATCGTGAACACCGACCAGGGCTGCCAGTTTACCTCGGCGGAGTTTACCCGGCCGTTGCTGGAGGCCGGCATCAGGCTGTCGATGGACGGCAAGGGCCGGTGCCTGGACAACGTCTTCGTCGAGCGGCTGTGGCGCACGGTCAAATACGAGGAGGTCTATCTGAAGAGCTATCACTCGCTGGTCGATGCCCACGCCCAGCTCGAGACCTACTTCCGCTTCTACAACGAACGCCGGCCCCATACCGCCCATGACGGCGGCACGCCTGGCGAGGCCTACCGCGCCACCGAACCGGAGGCCGTCAACCAATGACCACACCCGCGGATTGGTCGCTCCCTGCGGCAAGCTTCATCGCTCCTGTCCTCGGGAGCGACCAATCCGCTTGTCCGGCACACGGAAATTATATCTTAATCTCCCGTCCCTCCTGTCCAACCAACGGGGTCCACCTCAAGTTATGCT
>VGYP01000574.1 GCA_016872955.1 Planctomycetota bacterium | reverse complement strand
AATCACTGCTGTCGATCGTCTCGATCTTGACGCCGCCCCACCGCGACGACGGTTCAGACGATCCGGCCACCGGCAGCACGCACGACAGGCACCGAGCAAACTGATCGGCAGGCAGGCGACAGACTGCGGTAGCCTTGTCGCCAGGGATCGCCGATGGATCAATCCCTCGCGACAGTCCTTGCTGTCCCAGCGTCCATCGGCTTGACCCGGCGCGAACCTCGATCGTGGTTTGGTGGAGCCGCAGCCGCACCTCGCCAACACACTCGCGAGCGATCGCGTGCAGCCGCGAGAACGGCACAGCGAACGTCTCGTGATCCACGACGCCGCCGGGCAGCATGGCGAAGATCGCCAATTCGGGCGTCGCGCACTTCACACCGAGCGATGAAACAAACACGCTACCCGGCGACCCAGTCAGTGAGTCAGCCCGGCAGGCCGGCCTCACCGCGTCCAGCGCCCGCTTCAACTCGTCTGCCGGCACCACGCGATCCCACGCCGCGCGGTCGGTCGCTCCTGCACTCACGCTTCACCTCCATGCGTCGTCGCTCCGTCGTTCGCACCGCCGGGTCGATCGCGTTGCGAACAAAAGCGTCTTCTCCCAAGAACGCCATCGCATCTTCTACCGATCGGCACACCCTCGCCGGCGTGCCTTGCTTATTCAACCGCAGCATCGTCGCAAACTGGAGAGGCGTCGGCTGCCCCTTCGGCTGCTTGACCTCGATCCATCGCACGTCGCCCGACCGGACACAGAGCAGGTCGGGAAGACCAGCGCGAGTCATCGGCCCGCCGTGCATCTTGATCGTCAACCAGCCAGCCCCCTCCGCGGCCCGTCGGATACTTTTCTCGATCGTCTTTTCAGTCGGCATCCGTGCCCCCGTTGTCAGCGAGCCCGAACTATTCCGCAACAAGTGGAACGAAGTCGGTGCCCGCTGACAAGGGCAGTTTCTTTGCCGCCTCACGCTCGGCGAAGAACGAATCAATGATCGGCTTGAGCTTGCCGCCCTGTCGTACTTGGAGTCGCAAATACTGCTCGCCGTTCGGCGATCCCGCGACCTCGGCCACGGTCATCCCGGCGAACGTCCCAAACTTGAACCGAAACCCGCCGGCCGATCCCTCGCTCTGCTGCTCCAGCGGAGCCAACCACGGCACCATCTCACGCGCCCCGCAGAACACGCACGACAGCAAGGAGTCGCGTCCACGAGTCAGCACATCGTGCCAGTCAGCCCCGCAGCGATAGCACACGACCCCCTCATGGTAGCGGGCATCGTCTGGCACAGCACTGCCTCCCTCTGTTGCGACCACTCGACCGCCCGCACCATCGCCCCCCGCCGATCGTCGTACATCGTCGCGTGAAAGCAGCGGGCGTTGTCTGGTATCCCTCTTGCATCGTGGCGGTGCGGGTTCCATTCGTACGGTAGGGGGGCGAATCCTTCTGCGTCAATCGTCCTCACCTCGTTGGCGTCAGGGTCGCCGCCCAACGCCTGGATGACTGCCGCCTGCTCCCACCATGCCGAGCGGCGAAACGGCTTGCCACTCGCCGCACGATACTCGGCGATGTCTTGAGCGTGAGCGAGCAGCATCGCCCCCATCGGCCACCGTGCAACGATCAGCCCACAGTTCGGCACCGCGCCCTCGGGCACGTTGTGAACCACAAGCCCGAGCCCGGCCGGCGAGTCGTCGAGAATGTCGCGATCGTGCCGCAG
>VGYP01000573.1 GCA_016872955.1 Planctomycetota bacterium | reverse complement strand
CCCGGCACGCCCGTCGAAGCGGGTGAGCTGATCGCCCGGTACGGCGACGCCTAGCGCACCGGTGGCGTGAGGCATCATTCCTCGCGCATGCCGGGCCCCTTGGACTCCCCGCCGAGCGGTCCCTGACACCGAAACGCTACCCGCGCTAACGGCGACCGAGCCCGCCGCCGCCGCCTGCTACTGAGCCAGCAGGTCTTTGAATACCTTGCGGACCTTGTCCACCTTCGGTGCCACCACCGTCTGGCAGTAGGGCTGCCGTGGATTGTTGGCGAAATAGTCCTGGTGGTAGTCCTCGGCCGGGTAGAAGGTGGAGGCCGCGGTGACCTCCGTCACGATCTTGGCCGGAAAGACGCCGGCCTCGTCGAGCCGACGAATCACTTCCTCGGCGATCCGCTTCTGCTCGTCGTCGTGGTAGAAGACGCCGGAGCGGTATTGCGTGCCCACGTCGGCTCCCTGGCGGTTCTTGGTCGTTGGGTCGTGGGTCGCGAAGAAGACCTCCAGTAACTTCTCGAAGGGGACCTGCGCCGGGTCGTATTCGATCTCGACCGCCTCGGCATGGCCCGTGAGGCCCGTGCAGACGGCCTTGTAGGTGGGGTTGGCGACCGTGCCCCCGATGTAGCCGCTGGTCACCCGGCCCACGCCCTTGATCTGCGCGTAGACGGCCTCGGTGCACCAGAAGCAGCCACCGGCAAACGTGGCCTTCGCCGGTTTCGGGACATTTTTGTCGTCCGCCATGGTCAGGCCTCCTGCCAGTGCGGCCGCCACGAGCACCGTGCCGGCCCATCTCGATCCCGCTCGGTCCTCGACCGTCATGTAACGCGTCTCCCGGCCCGGCGGCGGATCGGCCGCCCACGGCCTCCGCCATCGGCCAGTGTTCCCGGATCGAACACGAACCGCAAGGGCTCGGCCGCCCAGGGTCCAGCGTAGCCGACGCCGATCCGCGGCGTGCGGGAGACCAGCCGCGATGGCACCGGGCCGCCGGGCTCGAACCAGAGCCCAGTGGCCCGCGTCGCCGAGAGGCCGTCGAAGCCCCGGTCGATGCCCAGGTTCCGCGTCAGGCGGCCTGGTCCGACGTGACCGTCGACCCCGCGGATCAGGACGGCCGCTGGCACCCCCTCGGCGCCGGTCACGACGTTGAGCATCCAGTGCATGCCGTAGCAGAGGTAGACGTACCAGGTGCCCGCCGGCCCGAACATCACGGCGTTGCGAGGCGTCTTGCCGCGGGCCGCGTGGCAGGCAAGGTCGTGGGCACCGAGGTAGGCCTCCGTCTCGCAGACCGCGTGCCTGGTCACCGTGCCGTCGTCCTGCCGGATCACGAGGCGGCAGCCGAGCAGTTCCCGCGCGACCCGGTCGGCCGGTCGGTCGAAGAAGCGGCGGGGCAAGGGTGGGGCGGCAGCCATGCCCTCGTTGTACGCGATCGGCCCGCCGCTGGCCGTCGCGGCGAGGGCGGACGCCTTGGGCGGCCCGACCATCCGCTCTATCATGCCGGCTCGATTTCTTTCCCGTTACGGAGCCCCAGATGGAAGCAGGCATCGTCGGCCTTCCAAACGTCGGGAAGAGTACGTTGTTCAACGCCCTCACCATGTCGCAGGCGGCACAGAGCGCGAACTATCCGTTCTGCACGATCGAGCCGAACGAGGGCATGGTGAGCGTGCCGGACGACAGGCTGGAACGGATCACGGCACTGATTCCCACCAAGAAG
>VGYP01000572.1 GCA_016872955.1 Planctomycetota bacterium | reverse complement strand
GGACGACGGCCACGTTCGACCGCGGTGGCAACCGGCTCTCACGCGGCGTGCCGTTGGCACCCGCCTTCGACGAAACCTACACCTACGACGCGCTCGGCCAACTCGATTCGTTCCGCCGCGGGCCGGTGGCCGCGCCGGCGACGACGCAGCAGTGGCAGTTCGACGCCCTGGGCAACTGGAACACGTTCACGACCGACGCCACCGTCCAGCCGCGGACGCACAACGCGCAAAACGAGCTCACCCAAGTCGGCACGCAGAAGCTCTCCTATTCGGCCACCGGCAATCTCACGGCCGACGCCCAGGGGCGCTCGCTCGCGTTTGACGCCTGGAATCGGCTGGTGAGCGTGCGCGACTCGGCTGGCCGGATCGTCGCCCGGTATGAGTACGACGGTCTCAACCGCCGCGTCGTCGAGCAGGTGGGGCCCGTCGCGGCGACGGCGCCGATCCGCGATATCTACTATTCAGCGCAGTGGCAGGTGCTCGAGGAGCGGCTCCGCACCACGTCGGGCGACATCGGCCGGACGGCCGAGGCCCGCTATGTCTGGAGCCCGGTGTATGTCGATGCCCTGGTGATGCGCGACCGCGACGCCGACGGTTTGGCGGCGACCGGCACCGGCGGCCTCGAGGAACGCCTGTACGCGATCCAGGATGCCAACTGGAACACGACCGCCGTGGTCGCCGCCGCGGGCGTCCGCGGTGTCCTCGGCGGGGCGGTGATCGCCCGGTTCGTGTACACGCCGTACGGCGAGTCGCAGGCGCTGACGGCGTCATGGGCACCGGCCAAGCCGGCCGCAGTCGCGGCGATCTCGTGGCAGCACCTGTTCCAGGGGCTCGAGTTCACCGAGATCACGGGCCTGGCGTATGTGAGGAATCGCGACTACTCGGCATCGCTCGGGAGATTCATCGAACGCGACCCGATCGGATTCAAGGCGGGGGATAATAACTGGTATCGGTTCGTGGGGAATCGACCGACTACTAGTACTGATCCATTGGGATTAATAATCTTGTGCGTTGGTGTCGGTATCTCTGGTGGTTATTATGGGGCGGGGTCGGGTTCGTTGTCAATCTGCTGCGACCACACCGGAGTATGCTGTTTTGTTGCCTGTGTTGGACTGGGAGGAGGATTTGGCCTTGGTGGTGGCATTGAAGGGTCGCTCGGAAATGGTACCCTCACGCCTGGCTGGTCGGGCAGAGTGAATGGACAGCTAGATGTTGGGTATGGAAGCCTCTGCGGCACCTTAGGATGGGGTTCTTTTTCGGTTGGAGGTGGGGTTGGCCTTGGAGGGAGTGTGACTGTAACTCTCGAGGCGTGTTACACATTTGGTTGCTTTGTTGTTGGAGGTGGTGGAGGTGGCGTTCCACCACCGAACCCGACGCAGAATTGCAACAACGCGTTTGAGCAAGCGATTCGGCAATGCCCTGGGTACGGACAGGAACGGCCACCGTTTGACCCAAACTATGAGCCGTGTTTGCGGAGGCACTACAGCGATTTCTTGAAGTGTCGAGCTGCCGCGGGATCGCCTCTACCATAAGTCGGGGTGCAGAAAAGCGGTGCAGAAAAGGTGTCAGGAACCGTTTCTCGAATTTCGGTGAGAAATTCATTACCTTGGGTCCATGGGAAGAGCCAAACGTGCGGCTGATGGTGGCTTGATTTACCATGTGCTCAATCGCGGCAATGCCCGCATGACCATCTTCGGGAAAGATGG
>VGYP01000571.1 GCA_016872955.1 Planctomycetota bacterium | reverse complement strand
ACATTCTCAACGTTTCGGGACTGGTTCCAAGGGCGGTGAGAACGCGGTTGTCATTCGTTCTCAGATCCCGTGCGCTCCGTTGAAAGATTTCACAGCGTTTCGCAGGTCTTCGCCAGGCGTTGCGGAAGTCGCGCGTGGCGAAAGGGTCGCACGTGAGTCGTACAAACGGGTGTCGGGTGTGAAGGGTGGCGTGCGGGTGCTGCGCCGGCCGCGACACTCGGCCCCGTGGGACATCCTAAAGAGCCCACGGTGATGGCCGAGAAAATGGCGGCCACTGCGGGTTTTTCTTTCCCCGACCAAAAACCGCCGGCTGGGCCCGTGCGAGTGGCGATAGGGACGAGGTCGACATGAACGGGATTCGGAGGTTCGGCAACTCGCAGCGGTGGGCGGACATCGTGGTCCATCGTGGCGTTGCGCATTGGGTCGAGGTGGCCGAAGACACGTCGCTCGATGCCCGTGGCCAGATCGGGCAGGTGCTGGCCTAGATCGACGCGACGTTGCAGGCGATCAAGAGCGATGGAACGCGGCTGCTCCAGGTGGTCGTCTATCGCGCGGACGAACCCCGGCCCTTTGCTGAACGAACGCTGGGACGTAAGGGTTCCTGCCGACCATCCGCCTGTGCGGGCCATGGTGTAGGTCGGCCCGGGAAAAGCCTGCAGGGTCGAGATGGTGGTGACGGCGGCGGCTGCGGAGGTGTGAGCGGCAGTCGTTGTCAGCCCGCAACGCTGCGGGAGTGCACGACGTTCGGGCTGCGGAGCGGGCGGGATCATGATGCCCGGGAGAACCGAGAGATACCCGGCAGAAATCATGAGAGGCCATGCAAGGCGACGGCGTGTTCGGATGCATTCAAACGTCGTGCCGGGCAGCGCGTTACGGAGCGGAAGCACCCGACCACAGCTGTAGCACGACCTGTCGGCGGAACGACGGGCGGCGCTGGCGGACAGCTACGATGCCACCCGCGATACCGGCAGTATTCGACATGGTCACCACGCCAGGAGTCGGTGTTCTGCGAGACGGAGATGTTGCCCGATGAAGTGACGGACGGCGGGCCTGCCAGCGTCACGCCCGAGGACTGGCATCCGCCGTGATCGTTCCTCCGGCTGCAGAGGGAACAGTAGTGTCCCAAGCCTGCGCGCCATACGCCTGTCACTGTCCGGCTGGAACGCCGTGGAGGCCCGCCATGCCAGCCATGGCATCCCCAGGCGGGCCGGGGACGCCCCGTGGCCGGGCCTCGGTCCGCCTTCACGTCCGGCCGCAGTCGGGCGCCGCGGCCTGCTTCGCGAGGGCCGACGGGGATCCTCCGGGCTGCTTGGTATGCTGCCCGTACTTCGGAGACCGGCATGCTTTCGCAGACCGTCGAATACGCGCTGCGGGCCGCCACCTACCTGGCCACTGTTCCCGGGCAGTCGCGGACCGTGGATCAGATCGCCCTCGCCACCCACGTGCCGGTGGCCTACCTGTCCAAGGTCTTGCAGCAGTTGGTGCGCACGAAGATCGTGGCAAGTCGCCGCGGCGCCGGTGGCGGATTCACGCTCGCGTGTCCCGCTCACAAACTCAAGATTCTCCAAGTCGTGCAGGCCGTTGACCCGATCAAACGGATCACCACTTGCCCGCTGGGCTTGGCTGCTCACGGCAAGCGTCTCTGTCCACTCCACCGCCGGCTTGACGATGCGCTGGCCGCAATGGAAAGAGCCTTCGCCGCTACCACGCTC
>VGYP01000570.1 GCA_016872955.1 Planctomycetota bacterium | reverse complement strand
AAACGGCGCTGGCCAGCGGGCTGGTGGACGAACCCCAACTCGCCGCAGCCGAAGCCTCCCTCGCCGGTATTCTCGATCGGGCGACCGCCAGACCGGCCGACTGGGACCAGGCCGTGGCCGACCGCCTCGTCCAGGACAAACTCCTCACACCCTTCCAGGCCCATGAAATCCTCGCCGGACGCAGACGGTTCCGACTCGGGCAGTACACCGTGCTCGACGAGGTGGCACGCGGCGGCATGGGTCAGGTGTTCAAGGCCGAGCACGCGATGATGGGCCGCGAGGTGGCCATCAAGGTGCTGCCCCGCGCTAAGGCGACGCCCGAGAGTGAAGCGGCGTTTCGCCGCGAGATGCGGATGCTCGGCCGCCTTGACCATGAAAACCTGGTACGGGCCTTCGATGCGGGGTACGACGCGATGGTCTACTACCTGGTCACCGAGTTCGTGCCTGGGCTGGACCTCAAGCGGCAGGTACAGAAGTACGGTCCGCTCGACGAGGCGCACGCGGCCTCGGTCATCGCTCAGGCCGCCCGCGGCTTGGCCTACGCCCACGAGCAGGGCCTCGTCCACCGTGACGTCAAACCCGGCAACCTCCTCGTGATGCCCGACGGTCGCGTCAAGGTGCTGGACCTCGGCCTGGCAGGCTCCCAGATCGAGGAGGAGTCGGCCCGGCTCGGCCGCGTGGTCGGCACGATGGACTACATAGCCCCCGAGCAGATTCGCATGCCCGACGACGTGGGGCCGTCGGCCGACGTCTACGCCTTGGGCTGCACGCTCTACTACGCCGTCACCGGGCAGGTGCCATTCCCCGGTGGCACCCGCAGAGAAAAAATGCAGCGACACTTATCGTCGCCACCAACGCCGATTCGTGAACTCGCGCCGCGGCTGCACGCCGACTTCTGCCGCGTGATCGAAGGCATGATGGCGAAGAATCAGGCCGACCGCGTGCACTCGGCCGCGGAGGTCACGGAACGACTGCGGCCCTGGACCCCACCCGCACCACTGCCGATGCCCCGCCGCGGCGACCTGAAAAGGGAATTGCCAGGCGGTGCGTCGGGCCCGCCCCCGTTGCCCGCGGAGCCTCAAAAGAGCCTCGGGTGGCTGATGAACTGGGCCCGCAGCGAATCGCCCACCACACGCTTCGTCGAGGACGACGCCCCCTGGCCGCTGCCTCGGGAGGGCGTGACGACGGCGGGCAACCGCTGGGTCCTGCCCGAGGTGGCGGCCCTGGCCCAGGACTTGACACGAAGAGTCGGTGACGCCCTCGGTGGCCGGCGGTTGCCGCGGGCGGTCTCGCAGTCGGTCACGCTCGCAGCCGTCGCGGGTCTGCTGGTGGCCTTGGTCACCGGCATCCTGCTGCCCGGTCTCGGGCCCGTGGCCGTGGTCTGCGGGGTGTTCGTCTTTTTCCAGGTTTTACAGCTGCTGACTTCGGCCGGCGACCACCGTCGTTAGTCCTCGGCTGGCGGCCCGGGACAGAACTTGGAAAACACCGGCCACCGGTCGTGGTTCGTTGACAAGTCGCGGTTGGCACCCTACCACATGGCGCGTCGGCAAGCAGCGGCACCCCGGACGGGTAGCTCAGTTGGTAGAGCAACGGACTGAAAATCCGTGTGTCGCCGGTTCGATTCCGGCCCCGTCCACTGGATCGTAAAGGCAGGCTGAGAAAGGCTTTCCGTTCACCGATTCGACGTCGAATCGTGCGGCTTCCGGCAGGAAGAA
>VGYP01000569.1 GCA_016872955.1 Planctomycetota bacterium | reverse complement strand
GCATCCCGGGCCCTGGGGCGAGAGGCAATGGGATTCGGCGATGTGACCTTGATGGTGATGGCCGGCGCGTGGCTGGGCTGGCAGCCCTGCCTGCTGGCCTGCGTGCTGGCGGTGTTCATCGGCCTGGTCCACGGCGTCACCCACCTGGTCGCGCGATCCGAGTCCGAGTTGCCCTTCGGGCCGAGCCTCTGCCTGGGCCTCGCCCTGGTCGTCGTGTACTGGCGACCGATCTGGGATGCCGCGTCGCCCCAGTTCCAACATCCGCTGGAGATGGCGGTCGTGGTCGTGCTCGTCATCACGATGACCGCCGCAACCCTCTGGGCGTGGTCCAGACTCCGGCAGGGCGGCGGGGCGTAGCCAACGACGCCGACTTCGGGCCCCCAAAACCGTCGCTTTTCGCCGCTGGCTGCGGCCTTGCCCGCCGGCGGGTCGTGTCCCTATCCTCCCGCCCTCACGACGGGACCCGGTATGCGCCGACCCCAGCTCGCTCTCGCCACGGTCATCGGCCTTGCCGCAGGCTGGCTGACAGGCTGCGCGAACAACCCCTTCAAGACCGCTCCTCCCACTGGACCGCTCTCGCTGGAGCCGCCGCCCGGCGTGGCGGCACCGGCCCACACGCTGCCCCAGACCGTCGGCACGGCGGCCCCCCCGTCGTACGCAACCATCGACGGCAGCCAACTGGAGGCGGCTTTGACACGGTCGCGGCAGGAGTCGCAACTCATGCAGGATGAGATCGCTGCCCTGCGCGACCAGCTCTCCAGCACCTCGAATCAACTCGCCCACGCTCGCACCGCCGGCATGCCTGCGGCCTCGCCGACGGGCGGCGGGGCGCCGGGCGCGTCCGCATCGACGCCGGCGGCCACGATGAAGTCGGCGCTCGTGCAGCTCAAGCTGCCCGACCTGGAACCTCGTTTCGACGGCGCGGTCGTCCGGATCGACGTGCCCGCCGACCGGCTGTTCGACGATGGCACCGCCAATCTGACACCCGGTGGCGTGGCGTCGCTCACACAGGTCGCCGTGGAGTTCGAGCGAATCTATCCGGGGCATTTCATCGGCATCGAGGGACACCTCGACAGCGAGCCGCTCCAGAACGCGACCTGGACTTCCGCCCACCAGCTCACCGCTGCCCGCGCGGCCGCCGTGTTCGACTTCCTGACCACACGGACAGCGCTCAAACAGGGTCAGCTTTTCATCGTTGCCCACGGTGCCAATCATCCGCTGGTGTCCAACGCCACCGCTGCAGGCCGGGCCCGCAATCGGCGGGTTGAACTGGTCGTCTACCCGGAGCGGATCGGAAACGACGGCTGACCGCCGTCACGTCGACAGGCACGCGTTCGCGGGGCAGGCCGCATGGCGTTCCGACTACCGGCCGGAGCGGCACCGCTTCCGACGGGCCCCGCACGGGCTTAGACTCCTGGCATGATCACGATCGTCGACTATGGCAGCGGCAACCTGCGAAGCGTGCAGAAGGCCTTCGAATGGCTCGGCACGCCAGCCGCGATCACAAGCGATCCGTCAGTCGTCGCGACCGCGAGGCGGCTGGTGCTTCCGGGCGTTGGCGCCTTCGGCGACGCCATGCGGCAGTTGCACGCCCGCGACCTGGTTGACCCGCTCGTGGCCCATCTCCGTGCCGACCGGCCTTTTCTCGGCATCTGCATGGGGCTGCAGCTGCTGTTCGAGACGGGACTCGAGGGGGGATCGCATCGCGGGCTCGGCA
>VGYP01000568.1 GCA_016872955.1 Planctomycetota bacterium | reverse complement strand
CTTCACCCTCCCGAGTGCGTTGGTCTGCCTGGCGTGCTCGCTGACAAGCCTGCCCGTGCGGCCGGCGGCTGCGGCTCCCGCGACCCCGGCGGGCGACTCGGCTGCGCGCGACCTGCTCGCGGCCGAGGCGGACGGAGACGTCGAGGTCAAGTTCATCCCCAACGACTCGCGCTCCGCGCAGGTCGTGGTTCGCAATCGCGGTGATCGTCCGCTCACGCTCCGGCTGCCTGCGGCGTTCGCCGGCGTGCCGGTGCTCGCGCAGTTCGGCATGGGTGGCGGGGGGCAGGCAGGGGGCTTCGGGGCCGGCGGCATCGGCGGCACGCCGCAAAACGTGGGTGGCGGCGGGGTGCAGAACCAAGGGATGGGCATCGGCGGTGCGCCCGGTGGCAATCCGTTCTGCTGGGTGGCCCGCGAAGTCTACGGCGTGCACGACCCGCGTTGGCTCGAGGTGCGGCAGTGGATTGTCTGGCGGGCACCGGCCTGGCTGCAGGAACTCTATCGCGAGCGGGGCGAGGCCTTCGCTGCCTGGTTGCGGGATCGGCCGGCCGCCAAGGCCGCGCTGCGACTCGTGCTCGACGGCGTGGTGCCGGCAGCGGATCGGCAGGTCGCCGGGGCCGCCTTCCGTGTCGTGACGGCGGCCGACCAGGCCTTCTCGCGGCCCTTCACGGTGGCGGCCGGCACGTCGCTCGCGGTCCGCGTGCCGACGGTCTGCTTGGAATACGGTCGCCGCGAGCCGACGGCGAGGATGCCCTACAAGCTCGCGCCACTGGCGAAGGCGTCGCAGGATCCCAAGATCGCGTTGCTGCTCGGCGGCTTGGCCAGCGGGCACCTCTCGCAGAAGGTGGCCCAGGCGGCCGCCTGGCACGTCGCCAGTGGTCGCAGCTGGGAGCAGCTCGCCGCCGAGGTGATCGATCGGGCGGGGGGCGACCCCGACCTGCCGGTCTTCACGGCCGCCGAACTGGCGGCGGCCCAGCGGGCCGTGGGGGTCGTCACGCGGCTGGCTGCCGAAAAGCCCGTGGCGGACACGCCGGCCGAAACGTCCGCGTCGGAACGCTGAGCCGCCGCCGACGCCCGGGCCGCGTGCGCTGCGGTCGCGAGTTCGTCGCCACGGTCGGGCCGCGGCCGACCTACCGGGCGGCCGTCTCGCCGCCGGCCCTGGTCGAGAGCGCCCGCCAGAGCTCGGGGTCGATCGAACCGGTCGCCTGCTGCACGCTGCCGTCGAGCATCGCGTAGTTGACGATCTCGGCGTGATGGCTGCGGGCCGTCACGGCCGCGGCGGTGACCGCCGTCTTCGACTTCGCCTCCTGCTGGTTGGTCCAGTCGATGTCATAGGACCCCGTGGGCCGGACGCAGGGCATCTTCGTCTGGGGCGGAAAGGTCGATGTGAAGCCGGTCTGATGGGCTCGGCCGTCGACCCATTCGGTGTGTCCCGAGCCGAGCGAGGGGAGATCGTTCTTAAACTCGCCGCCGAGGCCGCAGACGGACGTCGGGTCGGTGGGTGGCGGCGGACTGGCGAGCGCCGCGTTGCGGAAGTAGGGCATGTAGGTCTTGACCTCGGCCAGGGCGATCGTTTTGGAGAGTCCGTCGGTGAACTGTCCGGCTTTGAGCCGACTATTCGGAAAGAACGCCCCGTCGCCACCGCTCATGCTGCCCCGCGGATCGAAGACCAGCCAGGTGCCGAGGTTGATGGCGTAGTTGAGCGGGGCGTATTCGGGCA
>VGYP01000567.1 GCA_016872955.1 Planctomycetota bacterium | reverse complement strand
GGTGGTGTATCCTGCTGGGGCTACTACCCCACCAGCCGCCTGACGTTGGGGCAAAAGGATACGCCACCATGCGAGGATTTACGGTTCGCGGTTCGGAAAGTCCAGGATCGAAAGCAAGCGTCGTGCGGTCTTCCCACGAGGGTGCGGAGGCGATCGGCGAGATCGCGGAGAGCGGGCGCAGCCCGCTCGACTCGATCGTCCGTGACGGAGCCAGGCGGATGCTTCAGGCGGCCTTGGAGAGCGAGGTGGATGCCTTCTTTGAAGAACACGCGGCGACGAGCGGATCGTCTTGTCGTCGAAAATCCTCCCTCCCTACCTGCGGAAGAGTCGGTCGATGGAGGAATTGATCCCGTGGCTCTACCTCAAGGGTGTCTCCACCGGCTACTTCAGCGACGTGCTCGAATCGCTCGTCGGGCCGACGGCATCCACCTCACGATCCGCCTTGGGGATGAGGCGATTCGAAGCAATGCCTGCTCGTGCTCATGGGTGCAACGGCCGATGGCCGCAAGGAGCTGATCACGGTCGTCGATGGAGCACGCGGGAGCAAGCAGAGCTGGCTCGAACTGCTCCTTGATCTCAAGGAACGCGGCCTCACGACGCCTCCGAAGCTCGCCGTCGGCGACGGTGCCACCGGCTTCTGGGCCGCGCTCCGGGAGGTCTTCCCGTCCACTCGCGAGCAGCGCTGCTGGGTGCACAAGACCGCCAACGTTGTCAACAAGCCCCCCAAGGGACTGCAGCCGAAGGTCAAGGCCGACCTTCACCAGATCTGGCTCGCGGAGACCCCCGAGCAGGCCGGGAAAGCCTTCGGCCACTTCCTGGAGAAGTACGGCACCAACTACGAGGCGGCCTGCGCCTACCTGGCCAAGGACCGCGACGTGCTCCTCACGTTTTACGACTTCCCGGCCAAGCTGTGGACCCACCTGCGGACCAGCAACCCCATCGAGAGCACCTTCGCCACGATCCGACTCCGGCATCACCGAACGAAGGGGGGTGGCTCGAGGCGCCCCAGCCTCGCCATGATGTCCAAGCTCGTCAGGTCAGCCGCTCGTCGCTGGCAACGCCTCAACGGAAGCCATCAACTCTCGCTCGTCATCCAAGGTCGAATCTTCAGTGACAGCGTCCTGCAGAACGCTGCCTCATTCAGCACCACCGAACACAACTCTTGACGATAGCTCGGCCGGCCCGCCGAGTGGGGCGAGCTTCTCCAGACTCATCGAGACCGCGAAGTCTTCCTGGTGTCGCCCGATGAGCTGCCCGTGATCGTCATCTACAGCCTTTGAGTCCTGCCGGACGCGAGGCATCAACGAAGCCGCCAGATGGCCGGCCTCGCAGAGTCGGCCGCCGTGCTCATTCTCATCGGCCTCTGGACGGTGTGGGACAAGGTCGCGGGGCTCTTCTGCCAGCCGCGGCTCATGCGGTCGCCGGTCGCCAAGCCGCGGCCAACATGTCGATCGACCGCTGCGGGAGCCCAGCCGCCGTGCCCTCCACCACGCAGGTGGTGCCGCTCGTGACGTCGCAGAGCATCCCCACGATGCCGACCTTGCCCGTTGCGATGAGGTCCCGGAGCACGCGGCTGGAATCGAGCACACGACCCACCGTCAGGGCCACGTTGCGGTGGGCGACCTCATCGGCGATCGCCTGCTGCCGCTCGCCGGTGGCCGACGTGAAGGGCCGGCAGGTGCGGTCGTCGACAGCCCGGCCGATCGCCTCGACGATCTGGGTG
>VGYP01000566.1 GCA_016872955.1 Planctomycetota bacterium | reverse complement strand
TCGGTGCCCCCGTTGTCGAGCATCACCTTGAGCAGCTTCTCGACCTGCTGCACGTGCGCGGGCTTGCCTGCGGTAAGGGACATCGTCAACGCGCCTCGGGGCCTGGGAGACAAGGGGGCCGTGCCCAATGGCAACCCTCCTTGGACCACGTCATTGTGTCCGGTCTGCCAAGGAACGAACAGTTCCGGCGACGAATCGCGTGTCGTAGGCACAACGATGTCAGGGGCCGTTCGCACGGCTGGACACTTTTGAGAGGTCGCGGCAGGCCCCTGACAGCCGCCGAAACCACGCTTTTAGTATGCGCGGCTTCGACCGAAAAGTCTCGTCGACCTGAGAAAAAATCGGAAAGCCTCGTTTTTCAGGCTATTCGGAGCGTTTGGCCACCCGGAACACCTCGTCCAGGGTGGTGATCCCGCGGACAGCCTTGAGAATGCCGTCGTCGAACATCACCCGCATGCCCTGGCTGGCCGCGGCTCGGCGGATTTCCTGGGTGGCGGCCCCTTGAAAGGCCAGTTCTCGAATCTTGTTGGTCATGATCATCAACTCGAAGATGCCGAGCCGTCCGCGGTAGCCTGACTTCTGGCAGTGGCTGCAGCCGCGGCCCTTCATGAAGGTGGCGCCCTGGAGCAGCTCGGCCGGAATATTGGCCGCCTCGATCTGCGTGTCGAGGGGCTGGTAGGGCTGCTTGCACTTGGTGCAGTTGACCCGCACGAGCCGCTGGCCCAGGACGGCGATCACACTGGAGGCGACGAGATAGGCCGGCACGCCCATGTCGATCATCCGCGTGATCGCACCGGGGGCGTCGTTGGTGTGCAGCGTGCTGAACACGAGGTGGCCCGTGAGCGAGGCCTGGATGCCCATCTGGGCCGTCTCGGTATCCCGCATCTCGCCGACCAGGATCACGTTCGGGGCCTGGCGGAGCATTGAGCGGATCACGCGGGCGAAGTCGAGCCCGATGGAGTGCCTGATCTCAACCTGGTTGATGCCGGCCAGGTAGTACTCCACGGGGTCTTCGGCCGTGATGATCTTGGTGTCGGGCCGGTTGAGCTCGTTGAGGGACGCGTAGAGAGTGGTCGTCTTGCCCGACCCGGTCGGCCCCGTGACGAGAATGATGCCGTTGGGCCGGCGGATCAGGTTCTTGAACTGCCGGAAATCGTTCTCCGACAGCCCCAGCTGCCGGATGCCGACGCGGATGTTGTCCTTGTCGAGGATCCGCATCACCACCGACTGGCCGTGGTTGGTCGGTAGCACGCTGACCCGCAGGTCGTAGTCCTTGCCGTCGGCGGTCAGCTTGATGCGGCCGTCCTGGGGCCGCCGGCGCTCGGCGATGTCGAGCTTGGCGAGGATCTTGATGCGGGACAGGATCGCACCAAGCAGGCGGCGGGGCGGGTTGTCCCGCTCCACCAGCCGGCCGTCGATCCGGTAGCGGATTCGCACCCGGTCCTCGAAGGGCTCGACGTGGATGTCACTGGCCCGCAGTTGCACCGCCTCGGTGATGATCAGGTTGACCAGCTTCACAACCGGCGCGTCGGACTGATCCTCCTGGCTCGCCGTCGCCTCCTGCTCGAGTGCGGTCTCGGTGAAGTCGATCGCGGTGTCGGTGAACTCCTGGAGCATCGAGTCGGCGCTCTCGCCGTCAGAAAGACCGTAGTTGCGGTTGATCATCTCGACGATCTGCTCCCGCGGAGCGATCGCCATCTCGATCTCGCGGTTCAGGATGAAGC
>VGYP01000565.1 GCA_016872955.1 Planctomycetota bacterium | reverse complement strand
TGGGCTCGACGGCGGCCGCAGAAGGCATCCTGGCAAGCCGGTCGAGCCAGGCGGACGCAGCCAGCGGTTGACCGCCTTCCAGCGCGCGGATCGCGGCGAGCATCGCGGCCTGTCTGCCCGCGGGCGTGTGCAGCCAACGGCGGGCCACGGCCACGACTGCCACCGCATCGTCCGCGGCGATGGCGGCCATCAGGTGTCGGTCGGCGCGTCCGCCGAACAACCGCTCGTAGGTCTCGTGGCCGGCGCGTGGCAGCTGCTCGACCAGCGCGGCCGCTTCCGAACGAATGCTGCTTCGTGTGGCCGTGGTGCCGCCGACGGCGAAGGCATCCTGCTCGACTGCCAGCAACTCGTCGAGCGTGGCGGCCGCGTCGGACCAGCGTTGGTCGGCCACGAGCTTTTTGGCCCTGTCGAGCACGCGTTCCAGCGCCCGATCGGCGGGCAATAGCACGTCGGCTTCCGCGGGAGCCTCCTGCCAGACGTCTCGACTGGCTTCATCGTCTTCGGCCTCGAACACGTCTCGTGCCGGGGCCTCGGCGGCGTCAGCGGGGTGGCCAGGCGACGCCGGCGCTAGCAACGCCAGCGTGACTACCACGCAGAGCGTCGACGAACAACCCTGCCGCGGGGACCTCGGCTGGCGGATCGGCACGAAGGCCGCGACGGCGTCGCTCGGGTCTGAGGCCATGATGGAACGTGGCCGGCGGGCCATCCACGGGCGTGGCGGCGGATCCGCCAGGCGGCCGCGAGGGGCGGTGTTAGTCAAAGTCAATCTTATCACTTGAGGTCTTCCGAGGCGGTCGCCGGGCGTGGTGAGCGGGGCGGCCAACGCGACGACCGCACGAGGCTCGCGGCGTGGCGGCGGGCCGCGATCGGCCCGGCCGGACGGGGTTTCCGGCCCCAATGCACCAAGCCGCTGGCGCGTGACAAACAGGCCAAAAGATCGCAGAAACAAGGGTTTTTCACGGCCCCGAGGGTTTTTTTGGTTGCATTTTCGCCTCCAGTCCGTCTAATCACGCACTCGTTCGGCAGTTGTGGCCGATTTTCGAGGGTATTGTTTACGGATTCGCGGTGGGGGTTCTGCCGCGGCAGACACAAGGATTTTTGGAGGTTTTGGCACATGGCGAAGAAGTCCGGTAAGAAGCCGATGACGAAGACGGAGATCATGCGGAGCATCTCCGAGACCACGAATCTGGCTAAGAAGGACGTGGTGGCTGTGATGGAAGCGCTCACCACCGAGATCCACAAGGCTCTCAAGGGCGGCGGCGCCGGGGTGTTTTCGATTCCCGGCCTCGTGAAGATCGAGCGGAAGAAGGTTCCGGCTCGCCCGGCTCAGAAGGGCGTCCGCAACCCGTTCACGGGCGAGTTGCAGGACCGTCCCGCGAAGCCCGAGAGCGTGAAGGTCCGCGTGCGGGCCCTCAAGAACCTCAAGGCGATGGTCACCGGCTGATCAGCCAGGGCCGACCGCGATTCGGACAAGACGGGCGGCGTCGCTTCGCGGCGCCGCCCGTTTCGCTGCGCGCGTGGCGGTGATTTCGGCAGGCTGGGCGGGCTGCGGCGGTTCGCCGCGTCCGGCTCCGCGACGCTTTGGCTCCCGCCCGATGCTCGGGCCTGCCGATACGACGGTGATGGCTTGAGCGGACCGCCTTCCCTCGTCCCGGCCTTTTCGATGACCGCCCCCAGGCACTGCCCGCTGCTGGACGGACCTGGCCCCTCCCGCCGGCTCGACGTCGCGCCCGCGCCCTGG
>VGYP01000564.1 GCA_016872955.1 Planctomycetota bacterium | reverse complement strand
AACATGCGGTCGAGCCAAGCCAACGCGACGAGTTGCTGTTGATGGTCGGGGCCATGAGCGCCGAGGGTTTCACCGCTCGGATGGAGTCGTATCCGGCCGGGCGGCTCGTGGTCGTGTGCGGAGACAGGCCGACCATCCAGCTGCCGGCCATCGAGCGGGGCGTCCGGGCGCTGGTGATCACGGGTGGCTTCCAGCTCTCGGCAGGCCTCGCCGAACTCGCCCGCGCCCGTGGTGTGGCCGTGGTGCTCAGTCCTTTCGACACGGTCAACACGATCCTGCGGCTAAAGTCGGCCCAGTTCATCGATCCGGCCGTGGAGACCGACGTGCTCACGCTGCCGGCCAAGGCGACGGTCGTCGAGGTCCGCGGTGTGGTGCAACGGTCCAGTCAGCCCGTGTTTCCCGTGGTCGGCGACGACGGCGCGCTCGTCGGCCTGGCCTTCAAGACCGACGTCCTCAATCCGCCGCGGCCGCGGCTCGTGTTGGTGGATCACAACGAATTGTCACAGGCGGTGGCCGGTGCCGATGAAGCCGAGATCGTCGAGGTGCTCGACCACCACCGACTGGGAGGCAGCCTGAAGAGCACGCAGCCGATTCGCTTCGTCAACGAACCGGTGGGGTCGACCTGCACGCTCGTGGCCCGACAGTTTCGCGCGGCGGGCATCGAGCCGGAGAAGCCCGTGGCCCTCTGCATGGCGGCCGGGATCATCTCCGACACGCTCCACCTTCGTTCGCCGACCACTACCGATGTCGACCGTGACGTGCTCGCCTGGCTCGCGTCGCGGTGTAGCATCAATCTGGACGTCTACACCCGCGAGTTCTTCGACGTGGGTTCGGCCCTGCGGTCGAAGCCGCCTGCCGAGGTGGTGCGGGAAGACTGCAAGGAATTCACCGAGCACGGCGTGCGATTCTCGATCTCGCAGATCGAGGAGACGGGCTTCGATGTCTTCTGGGAACGGAAGGAGGAACTCCGCGCGGCCCTCGACGACTACGCCCACGCTCAGCGGCTCGACTTCTCGGCACTTCTCGTGACGGACGTCGTGGGTAGCAGCTCCCTGCTCCTCTTGTCGCGTGACTCACAGGGCTGGCAGGAGATCAATTATCCCCGCCTCGATCGCGGGCTCTACGAGCTGCGGAATGTCGTCAGCCGCAAGAAGCAGCTCCTGCCGTTGGTGGCCCAGGTGCTGGCGGCCTCATAGCGACTCACCGACGCAGCCTCGCGGCGGGCGTGTCGGCGGCGAGCCGATCGATCATGTCCCGGCAGGCCCGCTCCACGGCGGTCTGCCACTGGCCCGCCGCGAGACCGTTGTTCATCTCGGAACGGGCGTGGGCGAAGATCACATCACGAGCGCTGACGACGATCGCCCCCAGGCCGTCGGTATGGAACGCCCCTCGGACGTCGGCCGCCCTCCCTCCCTGGCGGCCGAAGCCAGGCACCAGAATCCAGGCGTGCGGCATGGCGGCCCGCAGGTCGTCGAGTTGTTTGGGCCAGGTCGCTCCGACGACCGCACCGACCGCGCCGTAGGCGTTTTCGCTGGTGGTTCGCAAGGCGAGCGCCTCGACCCCTGCCGCGACGTGCTCGTAGATGGTATGCCCGTCCGCCGGCAGATCTTGGAAGTCCTTGCTGCCCGGATTCGACGTCTTGACGAGGACGAAGATGCCCGCGGCTCGGTCGGTCGCCGTCTTCACGAAGGGTTCGATCGCATCGAGTCCGAGGTAGGGGTTCACGGTCAAGGCGTCGGCCG
>VGYP01000563.1 GCA_016872955.1 Planctomycetota bacterium | reverse complement strand
GCCGGTCTCAGCCGCCGCCATGTTGCGGCCCGGCGTGCCGCCCCACTGCGGCCAATCGGCCGCGGGAGCCGTCACCGCTCCGACCCACGCTCCCACACTCCAGCAGAGCAACGCCGCCCATGCAGCCTGCGAACACCACATCAGGATTCCTCCCGGGTATGGAGCGGATTGTTGATCGCTTCTCCATTCGAGTCCAGACTCGGAATGTCCTCATCCCCTTCCCGCCCCCGCCATGCCCCCGTCATCACCCGCACCGGCCGCACAGTCCGCTCCCCTGCCCGCGACGGCCGACCTGCTTGTGGTTGGGGCTGGCGCCGCCGGACTGTTCGCAGCCACCTGGGCGGGACGCACCGCGGCGGCGGCCGGACGACCGCTGGCCATCGTGGCCGTGGATAGCGCCCGCAAACTCGGGGCCAAGATCCTGGTCGCCGGCGGGGGCCGCTGCAACGTGACGCACGACGCCGTCCACGAGGGCGACTATGCCGGTGGCACGCCCCCGGCGATCCGCAAGGTGCTCCGCCGCTTCGGCGTGGCGAACACCGTGCAGTTCTTCGCCGACCTGGGCGTCGCGCTCAAGCGGGAGGAGACAGGCAAGCTGTTTCCGGTCACCGACTCGGCCCGCACCATCCTCGAGGCGCTCGTCACGGCGGCCCGCGCAGCTGGGGTGACGATCGTCCACCCGGCCCGCGTGACGGAGATCGCGACCGCGGCCGGGGAGTTCGTCACGGCGACCACCGCAGGCACGATCCGCAGCCGCTCCGTCATCCTCTGCACGGGCGGCAAGTCGCTGCCGAAATCGGGCTCCGACGGCGGCGGCCTCCTGCTGGCCACGGCCCTGGGCCACACCCTCACCAGCCCCGTCGTGCCGGCGCTCGTGCCGCTGGTGCTGCCGCCGGAACACTGGATCACGGCGCTCGCCGGGCTCACGCTGCCGACGGAGCTCGTACTCGGATCGGCCACGGGCCGGCGGCTCTGGGCGACGACGGGCAGCACGCTGTGTACGCACGTCGGGCTGTCGGGGCCGGCGGTCCTCGACATCAGCCGCCACTGGCTCGTGGCCCGGGCGGCCGATGCCGACGTACACCTGACGCTCAACTGGCTGCCGGGCAAGACGGCCGAGGCCGCCAATCGCTGGCTCGTCGCGGAGCAGGGCCGCGACGCGCTGCCGACGCTTCGTGACCGGTTGCCCGACCGCCTCGCCCGGTCGCTCTGCGAAGTCGCGGCGGCTCCCCCGACCGGCGACCTGCCGCGCGACGCCCGCCACCGGCTCGTGGCGTTGGCCACCGCCACGCCCCTGCCGATCGTCGGCGACCGCGGCTTCGCCGCGGCTGAAGCGACCGCCGGCGGCGTGCCGCTGACCGAGGTGCGGCTGGAGACGATGGAGAGCCGGATCTGCCCCGGGCTGGCGTTCGCCGGCGAGGTGCTCGACGTGGACGGCCGGATCGGCGGCTTCAATTTTCAGTGGGCGTGGGCCAGCGGCTTCGTCGCCGGAGCGGCCGCCGCCACGCGGCTCACGACGGCGTAGTTGAACGCACCGTCGCGGAGGTCGATCGTACGCATCACCGGCGGCGGGCCGGCAGGGGCCCGGCGGGTCGGCAGCAGCCCGGCGACGCACTCGATCACGTCGGCCACCGCGATGTCTTCCATCGACGCGCGCCCCGGAATCCAGCGCAGGTGCCGTTCGCCGTGCGGCCGCAACCAGGAGCGGAGCCTCTCCAGCGGGCCGCGGACGACCCGGGGCGAACGCAC
>VGYP01000562.1 GCA_016872955.1 Planctomycetota bacterium | reverse complement strand
CGGCCGCCGCCCACCCTGAAATTCACCCCTGAGCAGCGGGAGAACCCCCGGATCGTCCCCGCGCGCGCCTCCGGTCTCTGATGTTGGAATTTTTTCCGTTATGTCGGCGGGAGGCCCCACGTCTTGTTGCTACCGTGACCCGTGCCCAGTGGCCGGGCAGGGGGGGGCGGGCCGTGCGCGCGGGTTGCCGCGGTGTCGGCGGGGTACTCGACTGAGGATGCGATGAACATGATCGAGCGTTTCGTTCGGACGTGCCGGGCGGCGAGCGTCCGGGCCGGGATCTGGGCTCTCTCGCTGGCGGCGGCGGCGGCGGCGGTGGCCCCGCTGTGGGCGCCCGCGCCGGCCGGCGCCGCCCTGCTCGACCGCGACGAGCTGAGCCGGATCGAAGGCCGGGTGCAGCAGGTGGCCGTCCGGGTCGGGCCCGCGGTGGTCGCCCTGACCCACAAGGCGGCCGGCAAGCAGGAGGGAATGGCCAGCGGTACCGGGACGATCGTCACCCCCGACGGGCTGATCGTGACCGCCGCCCACGTCGTCGAGGGGGCCGACCGGGTCGACGTGACGTTCCCCGACGGCACGACCCGCACCGCGCGGGTGCTCGGGGCCGACAAGTCGCGCGACGCGGCCCTGGCGCGGATCGTCGAGCCCGGGCCGTACCCGTTCGTCGAGCTGGGCCACTCGGCCGGGCTCAAGGTCGGCGACCCGGTCGTCGCCCTCGGGCACGCCGGCGGGTTCGACCCGCGTCGGCTTCGCCGCCGTCGCCAACGTGAAGGCGACGATCACCGACGCCGAGGGCCGGGTGCTGACCCAGCCGACGCCGACCAAGGAGTTCCTGCGCCGCCAGCGGGCGCTGGAGGCCGAGGAGGAGACGACGGGGGGGGGCGACGGCGGCCAGGCGGAGGACAAGGGCCCCCAGCGCGCCGGGGCGGAGTACGTCGCCCCGATCATCGTCAACAACCAGCGGCTGGGGATGATCCGGATGACGTCCAACGGCGCCCTGGCCGGGGTGGACGAGGCCAAGCTGGCAGCCATGGCGGGCAAGCTCGGGCTGGAGGTGAAGCAGCTCCGCGGGCTGGCGACGCAGCTCCTGCGGGCGCGGCAGTCGCGGCCGGCGGCGATCCAGTTCCTGTTCCTGCTGGCCAACGCGCTGGCCCGGATGGAGTCGCCCTGCAGGTGGTGCGAAGCAGAATCCGCCTGCCAACACAACCGGCGTTCACACGGCCCTCGCGGGCGGCGGTGGCGGCCTCGTCGCGGTTGGCAAAGTCGTAGGCACGGACGACTGTTCCACGATTGACCTTCATCTCTCGGGCAAGACGGTCAAAGCCCTCTCCGGCTTTCCTGCGCTGATCCACCTCGGCGGCAATCTGCTGGTACTTCGGTACGAAGGGCTGACCGGGCTGCCGTTGCCGCCGCCGCCGCTTGTCGATCCGCCGCGGCGGGTGCTGGCCCGTGCGGTGCAGGTGGAGGGCGTCGCGGACCGCGCACGCCGACGTCCGAAGCGCCCGTGCGATCAGGTCGATGCCCGATCCGGCCTGCGTCATCGCGACGATCTCGGGCAGCAAAATCTCGTATCGCATGGGCTGGCGAAGCGGAGCCTCGACCTCCCGGCCTCGAAACCCTGCATCCGGGGGCATTGTCCAACGGTCACCATGTAGGAACTCCCACATGGTGACGGTTGGATCATCGCCGGCTGCATCATCCAGCGGCTACCGCAGCGGTAGGTCAACGAGACGGTTTCGGAACTCGTCTGCGGT
>VGYP01000561.1 GCA_016872955.1 Planctomycetota bacterium | reverse complement strand
ATTACAAAGCACTTCAAGTTCTACGCCGCCCACCGCAACGAAGAGATCGGCGGCAAGTGTGCGTCGATCCACGGCCATCGCTACGGCATCGCGGTGACGGTGGCCGAAGCCCGCCAAGGCAGCATCACGATGCTGTTTGAGGACATCGAGAAACGGGTGAAGCCTCTGCTCGACCGGCTCGATCACTCACTGCTCCTGCACGCGGGCGACCCGGCCCGCGATGCCCTGCTCTCGTCGGGAGCCTGCTGCCGCGTCTACGAAGTGCCGTTCCCAACATCGGCCGAGAACATGGCCGAGCATCTACTTGCCGAGCTGCGGGGCACGGGCCTCAACGTCGTGGAACTGGCCCTCCAAGAAACCGACACCTCCATCGTCACGGTGAAGCCATGAAGCACTACACGGTCAACGAAATCTTCTGGTCGCCGCAGGGCGAAGGGATGCGGGCCGGGCAGATGAGCGTGTTCATCCGGTTCACCGGATGCAACCTCCGCTGCCGGATGGAAGAGGCCGAGGACTCGCCCGGTGGCTTCGACTGCGACACCGAGTTCGCGTCGGGCCGCAAACTCTGCGCCGCCGAGATCGTGGGCGAGGCCCGTGCGCTCGTCGGCAAGCCGCAGGCGTGGTACGACGGGGGACACAAGGCGTGGGTCGTGTTCAGCGGCGGCGAGCCCGCCTTGCAAGTTGACCGCGAACTGGTCGATGCCCTGCACGCGGCTGGGTTCCTCTGTGCCATCGAAACCAACGGCAGCAAGGATGTTTCGGGCCTCGGCCTCGATTGGATCACCGTCAGCCCGAAGGTCGCTGAGCACGCCGTGCGGCAACTCACAGCCGATGAGGTGAAGTACGTGCGGGGCTACGGGCAGGTTGTCCCGAAGCCCGTATGCAAGGCAATGCACCAACTGGTCAGCCCGGCCTTCGACGGGTGGACGCTCGACAAGCGGGCCGTGGAGTGGTGCCTGCAACTCATCAAGGAGAATCCCGAATGGCGGCTGTCGATGCAGCAGCACAAGGCGTGGCAGGTGAGATGAGCGATTTCATGCACGCCCAGGTCGCCGTGGTGCGGCTGCTTGAATGGATCGGCGAAGACCCGACGCGAGAAGGCTTGCTGGACACACCGAAGCGGGTCGCCAAGGCGTTCCGCGAGATGACCTCTGGTCTTGCCGTCGAGCCGCGAAGCGTGCTGGGCACCGTGTTCAACGAGACGAGCGACCAGATGGTGGTCGTGCGGGGCATCCGATTCAGCAGCCTATGCGAGCATCACCTCTTGCCGTTTACGGGCACGGCGGCGGTCGGCTACGTCCCTAACGGCCGCGTGATCGGCCTGTCGAAAATCCCGAGGCTCGTCGAGGTGTTTGCGAGACGCCCGCAGGTGCAGGAGCGAATGACGAACCAGATCGCCCAGGCGTTGATGGAACACCTGTCGCCGCGAGGCGTGGGCGTGGTTGTCAAGGCTCACCATTCATGTATGGGGTGCCGAGGCGTTCGCCAGCCAGACGCTGAAATGATTACGAGTTGTGTGCTAGGGTGCATGAAGGACGAGCCAGCGTCCCGAGCCGAACTGATGGAGTTCATCTGATGGGCAAACGCGGCCCCGCCCCTGAACCGTCGATCCTCAAATACATTCGCGGCAATCCGAGCAAGGAGAAGGTCAAGACCTCCGAGCCGACGCCGGAGTTGCTGGAGAACTTCGACCCGCCCGAAGAGATCGCGAGCGACGATCTGGCGGTCAAGAAGTGGAAGCAGTCCGTGCCGGTGTTGCGGCGTATGCGAGTATTCACCGAGGCCGACCTTGACGCATGG
>VGYP01000560.1 GCA_016872955.1 Planctomycetota bacterium | reverse complement strand
CCGTGAATGCCATTCCTTATCAGGGGGCCTTTCATCGACGTAGCCTGTAGGAGGCCCACGGCGACTTCGACACGTCATTCAGGATCGCCGCAGACTTTGAGTTTCTGCTGCGAGTCTGGTCCGCGGGCGGGGACATTCAGGTGTGCAGCGGCAGTCCGCCGGTGTCGATGACGTTCGGCGGCACGAGCAAGCGCAACCCACTTGAAAACCTGGATGAGTGTCGCCGCGCTCAGCGGATGCGTCGAGCGGCGTCGGCTGCAATCTCGAAGCATTCGATCCGGGTCGCTTCACCCCGCGTTTCTGGGCAGACCTGCGGTTGCGATTGGGCATCCGCCGTGATTCGCTCGTCGTCGCCCACGTTGGCCGGCGCACGGCCTTCAAGGGATTCGACGTGGCCGTGAGAGGATTCAAGCGATCCGGCCTCGAGCAGGCCTCGCTGCTGCTCGTCGGGATGCCGGACGACGCGCATGCGTCGGGGCTTACGGCGGCTGAGCGCGCGGCCCTTGCCGTTGATCCGCGAGGGCCTGCCGGTGACCGCGATGGAGGCGCTCGCGATGGGGGTTCCGGTGGTGACCGTCGACTCGCGGGGCTGCCGCGACGTGGTGCGCGACGGCATCGATGGAGTCGTGCCGGGAGCCGCGGATGCGAAGCTTGTCGCCGATGCTTTGCGAATCCTGGCCGCCGACCCCGTTCGTCTCCGTGGCATGTCCCAGGCTGCGGTCGAAGGGCGGTCGCGGTTCGACAGACACCGCTATGTCGCCGCGGAACTGGAGCTATATTCAGGTGAGTGCTCCGCACTGAACGCCCGCCTGACTCCGCAGGAAGTGGTCGCCGATGATTGATCGCAGTCGACCATGCCGGCCGTCGTCGCCGCATCGTGATCGCCTGCCCGAGATGGCGATCCTCGTGAACAGTTCCGACGGATTTCAGGACTGCTGGGCCCCGTTTTTCCGCCTCCTGGCGACCCATTGGCCGAGTTGCCGATTTCCGGTGTATCTCAACGTCGAGGAGGCCACGTACGAGCACCCGTCGCTGGAGGTGCGTTGCCTGAACCATCCGCGGTTGCCATCCGGTGCGATGGTGCCCTGGAGTGACCGCCTGATCGAGTCGCTGCAGGCGATTCCCGAGCCGTACGTGATGTCTATGCAGGAGGACTACTTCCTGGATGCGCCGGTTCGTGCCGAACTCGTCGAGGATTGTCTGCGGGGCGTGGCGGACGATGGAGTCGGCTGTGTGCGCCTCACGGGCTTCGGGGCGCGGGGCGGCACGAAGATGGCGGAGCGGCCGTACCTCGTCGACGTGCCGAGGATTTCTCACTCTCGCACGTCCACGCAGGCGGCCATCTGGGATAAAGAGGTGCTGCTCTCGTACGTGCGGCGGCAAGAGACGGTGTGGGAGACCGAGATCCTCGGCACGCGCCGAGCGTGGAGCCGCTACGCGGCGATCCGCACGGTCGATCGGGATCGGTTGGAAGGGCGGCCGATCGTTTCGTACACCGGCACCGGGATCATCCGGGGCAAGTGGCACCCCGAGCTGGTTCCACTGTTCGCCCGGCCTGGCATCCCGATGGACTTCGAGCGGCGTGGGTTTCATGCCCTCCCATCGCGGTGGACGACTCGATCGAGAATGATTGCCTCCGTCGTGAGGCGGCCAGGTAGATTTCTCGCCGCGATTCTGGGAGCAGCGTCGTGATAGCGAAATGGGTGACGTTGCTCCACCGCTTGGGAAGGGTGTCTTGATGTTGAGCGCGTTCAAACGGAGGGCTAAAAGGTTTCGGTGGTTGGCTCATCGGTATCGCGTGT
>VGYP01000559.1 GCA_016872955.1 Planctomycetota bacterium | reverse complement strand
TGGCCTGCCTCGCCGACATCATCCCGCTGTTCATCTGCGGCCACGCGGTCGCCCGTCTGGTCGCCGACGCCGAGACGCTCGCGGCCTACGCACGGCAACAACAGTGGATCGGAGGCATCTTGGAACTCTACGCCAGGGCGATGCGCTCACCCGGAGCCGAGGCCAACCGACGCATCATCGACCACGTGCTGCACCCGGCCGCCGCCGACATCGAGGCGGTGGTGACCTGGACCTGGCACGTCGGGACGGTGACGTTCCTGATCATGCTCGGCGCCCTCACGATCCAGGAGGCGCTCATGGGCACGACGCTCGGAAAGCGCATCTTCCGGCTCCGCACGGCTGAAATCCCCGGCGGCGGCCGGCCGCCCTTCCTCTCCTGCCTGATGCGCTCGGCTTGGAAGTCGGCGTTCTTCGCCCTGCCCAATCCGCTCTTCGGGCTGCTGGGCATCGTGAACTTCCACGTGCCGCTGTTCCGCAAGGACCGCCGGGCCTGGCATGACCTCTGGACGCGCACGCAAGTGGTCGAGGAGACCCGGTCGTGAGCGCCCGGCTCGGCATGCTCCTGCTGGCGGCCTGCGCTCAGGCGGCTGACATGCCCTTGCCGGAGTTCACCGACGGGAAGCCCGCGGCGGGACGCCGGGCGGTCGTGACGGCGCCCGAATATTCAGGGACTCGCGTCCGTCACGTCATCGCCCTCCCGGACGACTGGACGCCGGACTGGAAGGCGCGCGGCCGCAGCTGGCCGGTGATCGTGGAATACACCGGCAATTATTTCCCGACGTCCGGCTCGACCGGCGAAGTCGAGGGCGCCGGCCTGGGCTACGGACTGATGCGCGGGCGGACCATCTGGGTGGTACTCCCCTACGTGGCCAAGGACGGCAAAAGCAACGAACGCACCTGGTGGGGCGACGTGGACGCGACGGTCCGTTACGCCAAGACCAACGTCCCGAGGATCTGCGCGGAGTTCGGCGGCGAGCCGCACAAGGTCGCGCTCTGCGGGTTCTCCCGCGGCGCCATCGGCGTCTCCTTCCTGGGCCTCCGTGACGACGAGATCGCCGGCCTCTGGCGGGCCTTTTGGACCCACGACCACTTCGACGGCGCGAGGGAATGGAAGGGGCAGGACTGGGGCTCTCCGCTGGCACGCTACCGCGAGGAGGCGGTCACACGGCTTGGACGACTCAAAGGCCGCCCCCTGCTCATCACCGGCGGCGGCGAGGAGACGCGACGCCTCCTTGAACCCGTTGCGGAGAAAGGCGTCACCTTCCTAACCGTCGACATGAAGGCCCTCTACGGAAAGTTCCCCAATGAGGCCGTGCCCCATCCGCACACCGATCGCTGGCCCCTGCGCGAATCCGAGGCCCGACGGCAGGCCGAACAGTGGCTGGAATCGGCCCTCCGCTGAAGGAACCCTCCAAACAGGAAGCCCCGGCGGGGCCGGGGCTTCGGGGAGGACTCAGGCGGACGCTCAGGCGTCGCCGCCGCGTTCGCGGAAGGGACGGCGCTCGCCGCGGTCCGGACGGTCGCCGCGGGGGCGGTCCATCGGCTTCGGGGCGGGCGTGTACTCGCGGCCTTCCTTCTCGGCGATGGCGGCGCGGCGCGAGAGGCGCACGCGTCCCTTGTCGTCGATGCCGACGCACTTGACGATGATCTCATCGCCCAGCTTCACGACGTCCTCGACACGTTCGACGCGCTGGTCGGCGAGCTCGGACACGTGGACGAGGCCTTCCTGGCCGGGGAGGCATTCGACGAAGCAGCCGAACTCCTTCACCGAGCGCACGATGCCCTTGTAGGTCTTGTTGATCTCGATCTG
>VGYP01000558.1 GCA_016872955.1 Planctomycetota bacterium | reverse complement strand
CAGCCGAGGGCTCAAGCACCGACTCCACCAGGTGGGGCACGAGCCCGTCGGGAGCGACGCCCGCGGGCAGCGCCGCCAGGTTTGGCCCCAGCGGCGACTCGCCATCGCCCGCCACGTGGCACTGCGTGCAGGCCAGTTGCCGGGCATGGAACAGGTTAGCGCCCCGGGCCGGATCGCCTTCCCGCTCGACCGCCGCCGCGAGCGTCGCCGGATCCTCGGCCGCCAGCCGTTCCGAAAGCCGCGGCTGGTCGCCCCCGGCGCGGGTCGTGCCCACCACGGCAAGTGCCAGGATCGTCGCGATGATGCGAGAAGCGGCGACGTTCATGAGGGACTCCGATGGGGAAAGGATAGGAGCCTCAGACTCTTTCGAGGATACCCGGCTCTCCCCTCACCTGCCACCCGAGACTCGCGCCGCCCGCGCGGCGTCGATGCTTGACGCACTCCTGACGCGGGGGTAGTCAGTGGTGGCTGGACCGCTCTTCTCGCGAAAACGCCCGCCCGCCATGAAGCCCCTGCTGCTGCCGAGCTTGCTGACGCCGTCGGAGGTGGCCGAGGTCAACCGGCTCATGGACGACGCCGACTACGAGGATGGTCGCGCCACCGCGGGCGGGTCCGCCCAGGAGGTCAAGGCCAACCGCCAGGTCTCCCGCCGCTCGCCTGCCGCCGCGGCTCTCGACGCGATCATCGACGCCGGCCTGCGCCGCTGCCGCCCGTTTCGCGAGGTCCTCTCCCCCAGCGCCGTCTCGCCGGTGCTCTATTCGCGGTACACGGTCGGCGACGGCTACGGTGCCCACGTCGATTCCGTGATGGGCGGCATGCCGCCGATGCGTCACGACCTCTCGATATCGATCTTCCTCTCGGCACCGGAGCGATACGAAGGGGGGGCCCTGCGGCTCCACGAGGCCGACCCCGCCGACGACTATCGGCTCGAGGCGGGCTCCGCGATCGCGTACTCCACCACCTGCCTGCACGAGGTCACGCCCGTCACGGCAGGCGAGCGGCGGGTCGCCGTGCTCTGGGTGCAGTCGTTCTACCGCGATCCGGAAATCCGCCAGATCGTGGCCGATCTGCGCCGCTGCGTGGCACACGCCAAGACGATCGCGGACGGCCGACCGCTGGCGATCGCCCAGGCGCTCGCGAATCTGGAGCGGAAGTTCATCGGCAGCTGACGTCGACGCAGTCCCTTCGGGGGGGGCCGCACCGAGGAGTTGCGGCGTTGGCGACCCGAGGGTGTACTCCCGATACGGGGACGGGAGTTTCCGCTCTCCAGCCGCCCGCGCTCCTCACCCTTCGCGAGGCCTTGGTCATGCGTCAGTTCCCCAGCCGCGGTCGCCGTCCAGCTCGTCGTGGCTCGCCTGCCGGCCGCGGTCGAGAGACCTGTGGCTTCGAGTCGCTCGAGCGACGCATCGCGATGGCCGCCGACGTCGCCGCCGCGGCCCCGGCGCTGGTGCCCAAGATCCATGTCTCGCACTTCGGCCAGGACATCTCGTTCACGTCGCGGGAGATGTTCCAGTCGTGGGCGAACGACTACATCTCCTTCATCACCAACAGCTGCGCCAGTGTCGCGTACATCAACATCGGCGACTTCACGCAGGACACGAAGAACGCCTACGCCTACCTGGTGGGCGTGAACAACAACGAAGTTCCCTGGATCGTGACCGACTTCCTCGACAAGCTCCCGGCGGGAGTGGATGCCGGCGTGATCGCCTATCTCGACGTGGGCAATAGCTGGACGCTCTACCAGCACGACAACCCTTCCTCGAACGTCACCACCACCGACGGCAAGTCCACCAGTCCGCCCAAGAACAACG
>VGYP01000557.1 GCA_016872955.1 Planctomycetota bacterium | reverse complement strand
AGCTTGAGCTGCGCAAGGTGCCGGTGCGCGTGTTCTCGCTGGCGGAGGGCGGCTACGACCCCTACACCGTGAGTATCGCGACGAGCGAGGCGTTCCTCGCGAAGGACCGCGCCGCGTGCGCCGCGTTCGTGCGCGCGCTGCGCAAGGGCTGGGCGAGCTATCTGAAGGAGCCGGGCAAGTACAACCCGTCCATCCACAAGCTCAACCCCGCCATGAGCCTCGAGGCGATGGACCTCGCGGCCAGGAAGCAGCACGACCTCGTCGCCCCGCGGACGGGAGACGAGGTCGGCTGGATGGAGCGTGATCGGTGGGTGACCCTCGCAGGCCAGCTCAAGGAGCTGGGAACCCTGAAGGAACCACCGGCCGTCATCGACGCCGTGTTCTGGAACGCGCCGAGGTGAGGCCCGCGATCGCCGCCGCCGCGAGAATTCCCGGTGCCGGCACCAGGTTCGCCTCCGCCCACTCCACAGCGGCTTCGTGATCGGCCTCTGCCATCCCGAGGTTGAACACCACCCAGAAGGTGTCGCTCACAGCGTTGCTTCCCGCGGCCACGGTGAATGCCGCAAGGTAGATGCCGTTGTCAGGATCCCCCGACTGCGCGGACAGCGTGTACTCGGGGTGCAGGTCGAGCCCCTGGGTCACCAGGAACGAAAATGAGCCGCCCGTGGCCGAAGATGCGTCCTGCCCGCCGTAGCTGGCGAGCAGCGCGTAGGTGCTTGCCGAGAATCCGCTGCCGTCCCACGCGCCGAGCCCCTGCAGCAGGTTCATGGTGATGCTGCTGCCGACGAGGTTGGAGCCGATGCCCGGCTCGTCGCCCGAGAAGGGAAACGTCGCATCGAGGCCGAGTTCGGCATCGAACACGCGCTGAAACGGGTTGACCACGTTGCCCGTGTCGTGGTCCCAGCCGCCGGTGACGGTGACGCCGTCGATGGCGGTCACCCAGAGATCGAGGTGTACCTCCTTTTCGTCAGCTGCCGCGGGCAGGGCGATCGAGAGCATGGTGATGGCGAGGATCGACGCGTACAAAGGTGAGTGTCTCATGAGAACTCCAGACAGGATGAAAGGAAAAGTGAAGTGGGAAACCCTACGAGGGCACGAGAGTGAGGGACGAGGAGTGAGGCGCACCGGCGCAGGCGTACCGCCCCGACGGGCCGTGCCACGGTGGTCGATTGACGAGCATTCATGGGCAGGCCCCCCAGCGGCCGAGGAGCAGCCCGAGGTCGGACCCGGTGACGGTGCCGCTGCCGTCGAGGTCGCCTGGGCCGGCCGTGCCCCATGCCCCCAGCAGCAGCCCGAGGTCGGCGCCGCCCACCGTTCCGTCGCCGTCGAGGTCGGCAGGGCAGGTGGGCGGGTTGGCCATGGCCTCCGCGGCAGCCACGGCATCGGCCCATCGCTCGGGCGTGTCGCCGCCGTTGAGCACCAGCCAGTAGCGGGCACTTGCCGAGACTCCCGCGGCGGTCGAGTACGCCTCCAGCGCCACGAGGTACACGCCGACGTCAGGGGCGGCGGCGCCCGGAGCCGGAAGGAGCGTCATGTTGAAGTGGCGGTGCCATCCGCCATCGGCCTGCACGGCAAGGTCGATGCCTGCGGCCGGGCCCGCGGCGCTCGTCGCGCTTGCCGTGAGGAACGAGAGCCGCAGCCGCTCGCCTGCAAGCGCACCGGATGGCGATGTCGGCACGAACGCGCTTCCGTTCCACGCAAGCACCGCGTTCGCGAAGCGCACGCCCACTCGCGTGCCCGAGGCAAACGTCCCCTGCGCGGCGTCATATCCGGGGTTCGCGGTGAACCATGCCACGCCGGTGTCGCCGAAGGCC
>VGYP01000556.1 GCA_016872955.1 Planctomycetota bacterium | reverse complement strand
GGCCCGCGGTGTGGCATCGGTGAGATCACGATCCCCGAGAACGAGCCGGGCAGCTCGATCATGCCGGGCAAGGTGAACCCCACGCAGTGCGAGGCGATGACCATGGTCTGCGCGCAGGTGTTCGGCAACGACGCCGCCGTCGCCTTTGCCGGTAGTCAGGGTGCCTTTCAGCTCAACGTCTACAAGCCCGTGATGCTCCACAACGTCCTGGAGAGCGCCGAGTTGGTCGCCGACGCCTGCGACTCGATGCGCATCCACTGCGCGGAGGGGATCGAGCCCAACCTCGATCGCATCCGCCAGCACCTCGACGAGTCACTGATGCTCGTGACCGCGCTCAACACGCACATCGGCTACGAGAACGCCGCTGCGATCGCCAAGAAGGCCCACAAGGAGGGCACGAGCCTCAAGCAGGCGGCGGTGGCTCTGGGGCTCGTGACACCGGCGCAGTACGACCAGTGGGTCGTGCCCGCGGAGATGACCGGCCCGCTGGCCGGCTGACGCCTCCGCCGGCCCGCCCCGACACGACGCCGCGGCTCGGCCGGGCTCCGTTCCGGCCGAACCGCGCATGGGGTGTCGTCGTGTGTGCCCCGGGCATCGCTGGGGCGGGTCGCAGGGGGGCGAGCCGAAGCGTCAATACCCTCCCGCGATCACCGCACCGCAATGGTGACACCGGGGCAGCAGCGGCGGCGGGGGCGACGGCATGAAGCCCTCCGCGCACAATGCATGCAGCCGGGGGAAGCACGGCGGCAGGGTGACGTGCCCCTGGTGGACGTGCCGCTTCGCCCACAACTGGCCGCAGGCATCCGCGTGGAACATGCCGTGGGTCCGGCAGACGGGGCCGCAGCCGCATGCCTCTCCTGCCACGGTCCCATGCCACGGCGGACGCTGCCCGTCCCGGCAGTTGCAGTCGGCGGCACCGGACTCGGTCATCGTGCCCCCCTCCATGACGATCGTCTCCTGGCCGCGAGCATCCAAGGTCGGGTGGAGCGACGGGATGGCGACGGCGATCGTGGCGGCGATGACGAATCGAACGGTATGCACCGGACGGCTCCTTGGGACGGGCCGCGGTTCTTCCGCTACCCACGCCTCGTGTCTTCGTCACGACCGGCGGACCGCATTCACCGACCGTACGGCAGGTTCCGGCTGGGGCGGTGGCGCCGGTCGTGCAGGCCGCAGAAGCAAGGACGCGGTAGGATGGAGCATCCACTCGCCCTCCCCTCGCTGATCACCCTCGTGAGCACGATCACGCTTGCATCCGCCTCCGGGCCGCTGGATCTGGTGATCCGCGACGGCACCCTCGTGACCGAGTGCCGCGGTCCCGCAGGGGTCGTCGATCAGGCCGCGGTGGACCTGGTGGCCCGGGCCCTGTCGGCCGGCGGCCACGGGCCGCCCCTGGCCGCCCACGTGGTACCCGGTGATCGCGTCGCGATCGCCTTGGCGGGTGAGATTCCGCAGTCGGCGGCCGTGCTCGACGCCCTCTGCGACCGCCTCGCAGCCGGCGGCGTCGCCCGTGGCGACATGACCGTGTTGCAGGCCGCACCGCTCGACTTGGCCCGCCGGATGGCCCCGCCGCCGTCCGCCACGACGTTCGACCCTGCCGTCGAATCGGCCACGTCGTACCTGGCCGCCGACGCCGCCGGGCGACCGCTGTGCCTGGCCCGCGGCCTGGTCGACGCCGACGTCGTCGTCGCCGTGGGCGGCTTCGGCTGGGACGCGGCGCTCGCCGGGAGGTCCCTGGAGGGAGAAGTCTGGCCCGCCTTCGCGCGGTCGGCCGACCGCGACGCGCTGGTCGCCGACATCGCCCGGCACGGCAGGG
>VGYP01000555.1 GCA_016872955.1 Planctomycetota bacterium | reverse complement strand
CGGGGAGCAGCTGACCGACGTGTTCGAGCAGATCGAGCGGGGCAAGGTGACCGGCAGCAAGGCCAGCGGCACGCTCAACGTCGGCGTCGACACGCTGCCGCCCCTGCCGAAGCACGCCGGCGACCGCAACCGCACGAGTCCCTTCGCCTTCACGGGCAACAAGTTCGAGTTTCGCGCCGTGGGAGCGAGTCAGTCGATCGCCGGCCCGCTCGTAGCCCTCAACACGATCGTCGCCGAGAGCCTCGACTGGGTGGCCGGTGCGCTCGAAACGGCTAGCGGCGGGGATCCGGCCAAGCTCCCGGGAGCGGTCGAGAAGCTCCTGCAACGGATCGTCGCCGAGCACAAAAGCGTGATCTTCAACGGCAACGGCTACGCCGAGGAGTGGCAGACCGAGGCCCGCAAGCGGGGCTTGCCCAATCTGAAGGCCACGCCCGAGGCACTCGACGCCCTCGTCGCGCCGGCCACGATCGCGGTGTTCTCGAAGTACGGCGTGCTCTCCGAGCGGGAGATGCGCAGCCGCTATGAAATCTACCTGGAACGCTACTGCAAGGACCTCAACACGGAGGCCCTGGCGATGCTGGCGATCGCCAGGACGATGATCCTGCCAGCGGCCTACCGCTATCAGGGCGAGCTGGTCGACATCGCGACGAAGCTCAAGGGACTCGGAAAGTCGCCCCACCTCGGCACGCTCGAGCAGCTGACGACACTCGTCGGTGACTTGGAGGCGAGGATCGCCGCGCTCGAGGCGGCTGCCGGCCACGGGGGGGGAGACGTGCGGGCCGAAGTGGCCCACTTCCACGACGACGTCATCCCGGCGATGACCGCCGTCCGGGAGACGTCCGACCAGATCGAGACGATCCTGCCGGATGATCTCTGGCCGCTGCCGACCTACCGCGAGATGCTGTTCATCCGGTGACCGGCACGGAACGGGAGTCGCGTGCAGAGACCGATGCCCTGGCCGGGGCGATCGCCGGGGAGGCGGCACGCCTAGCCCTGCCCCTGCCGACCGGAGCCGCCGACCGGCTGGCCCGCTACGCGACGAGCCTCTGGTCGTGGAACGAGCGGCTCAATCTCACCCGCCACACCGACGTGGTCCGATTCGTGGCCCGCGACGTGGGCGATGCGGCGGCGATCGCGGGCCACCTGGCGCAGGGTGAACGCGTGCTCGACGTCGGCACCGGCGGCGGCGCTCCGGGGATCATCCTGGCGATCCTGCGGCCCGACCTGCGGGTCGAGCTCTGCGACAGCGTCGTCAAGAAGGCTCGGGCCGTGAGCGCCATCGCCGCCGAGGCCGGTCTGACGGTGCCGGTGCACGCGGTGGCGGCACAGGAACTCGTCGCCCGGCGGCCTGCTGGCGAGGACCGCTTCGACTCGCTCGTCGTGCGGGCCGTCGCGCCCCTCGTGAAACTCCTGGGTTGGTTCGAGCCGATCGGACACGCCTACGGAAGGCTGTTGGTGGTGAAGGGGCCGCGGTGGGAGGAGGAACTCGCCGCCGCACGGGAGACGCGGCTCGCGCGACAAAGGACCGTCCGGCGCATCGCCACCTGGCCGTTGCCGGGCACGCCAAACCAGAGCGTGTTGCTCGAAGTCCGCGCCGCGGCTGGTCGGGCGTGAGGCCGGTCAGGACACTCGTCCGCGCGGGGTCCCGATGCGAACCGGCTCATACGGATCACACTTGAGCCTCGCGCGCCGCCGCCAGATTCTTCATCGTGCGCTCCCTGCCTGCTGAGGGCATGATTCGGCCTCCACGCAAGGAGGTCCTCTGGCCGTCAGCGAACGGAATCGCGGCGACCGGCGCAGGCTCGCCCGCTGGATCGCCAAGGAATCCGAC
>VGYP01000554.1 GCA_016872955.1 Planctomycetota bacterium | reverse complement strand
AGGAACACGCCGCGGTGGATCGGCGACGACTCGTCGACGGAGGCCAGCATGCTCATCACATAGGGGTGGGTGAGCACGCCGCCCCGCAATCCGTCATCGATGCGGAGCGGGTGAAAGTCGGCCCCCGCGGCGACCGTCGCGCCGTAGAGCGGTGCCAGGCGATCGTTGAGCCAGACCTCCTCGGCGGTCAGTAGTCGCCGGAACCCAGCGCTGGGATCGGCGACCGCCTCGTCGACCGCCACGAGCAGGCTCGTCCGCAGGTCGGCCACCACCGCGGGCGTGAAGGCCGCGAACCGCTCGCGATCCTTGACGATTTCCCGCGGCTCGGCGACGCGGAGCCAGTGGAGCAGGAAGTCGCGGAGCTTCGCCCGCACCCGCCGGTCGGCGAGCATCCGCTCTGCCTCGCCGGCCACCTGCTCGGGCGTCACGAGTCGGCCGCGGGCGGCCGCGTCGCGGAGGGCCGCGTCGGGGAGCGAGTCATAAAGGCCGAACGACAGCCGGGCGGCCGTCGCGAAAGGATCAGCCGGGTCGCCCGTCGCCTCGCGGAACAGGAAGCGGGGCGAGCCGAGCGCGAGCAGCACCGATCGCTTCACCGCCGTGTCGAGATCGGGCGCGTCGGCGAAGGGGCGTTCGACCACGAGTCCGCGACGGTCGGCCGTGAGCGGATGCCGGAAGGCCCGCTCGGCGAAACTCCCGCAGAACGCCCGCAGCTTCTCGCCGCGGTCCGGCGCGGCGCGCGTGGTTTGGGCCAGCTGGTCGAGCCGGGCGACGACGTGGTCGGCCGTCTCTACGGCCGCGTCCGTCGCCGCCGCGAACCACGCGGGCGAAACCCCCGTGCCCCGGTCGTAGCCCATGCTGCGATCGTCGGCAGGAAAGGGCGTGGTGACCACGAACGTCGGCGGGCTTTCTTGGGGCGAGAGACATCGCTCGGGAACCGTCTCCAGCACCCCGTGCGGCGGCTTCCACAACAACGCCACCGCCGCCCGAGCCACCGGCGGATGACGATGGCTGTCGACGCCCTGATGGGCCTTCGAGAACTCGATCACCAGCGGATAGGGGCGACCGCCCAGCAGCCGCAGGCGGCCGCGATACTCCTCCTCGTCGCCCGACTTGACCCAGCCGTCGAGGAACGGCGGCTCCTGCCAGTCCTGATTGAGCCGCAGTCGGACGGCGTGCTGGGTCCGGAGCACGAACTCGTAGACGCCCGTCTCGGGCGGCAGGAGCGAGCCGCTCCAGCGGATCGCGAAGCGATGGGGCTGGAACCGCTCGGGGTCGGGGCCCTCGAGGCCGAAGTCGAAGGCCACGACTGGATCGATCCGCTCGAACACCAGGCCCGCCTGTCGATCGAAGCTGGTGCCCGAGAAGTAAGCGGCCGCCAGGCCGCGGCGACCGTCGTCCGCCGGCAGCCCGCCGCGGAAGGTCTGCACGAGGTCGGCGAGCGTGTGTTGCATCTCGCGGTTGGTGAGCCGGGCGAGCTCGACCCGCGGCGGCCGGTTGCGGTCGCGGGCGACCGCCGAATAGAAGGTCGCGTGAACGTAGTCGGCCACCGCGCGGGCGGCCTCGCCCGTGACCGCCCCGGGGTCGTCCTCGGGCATGGTGTCGTGGATGTAGCGCGTGAGTTGGTCCGGGGAGCGGTCGCCGACGAGCGGGGCGGGCACCTGGGGCGTGCCGGTGCCGTGCTCGCCGTGACACCGCAGGCACTGCGCCTGATAGATGGCTAATCCGGCAGGCGGCGGGTCGACGGCCGCAGCGGCACCGGGTCGGGCCGCGAGGGCGATGGCGAACACGGTCACGAGCGACGAACGCAGCACGGGAGTTTCTCCTCGGCGGGCGGCCGT
>VGYP01000553.1 GCA_016872955.1 Planctomycetota bacterium | reverse complement strand
AGGCCGGTTTCACGGCCCCCTGCATGTCGGCCACCATCGCCTGGAACGACTTCTTGCAGACCTCCGGAAAGTGCCCCGCCTCGTTGACCATGCCACCGGCCTGCCCGCCCATACCCAGAGCGCAGGTCTTGCATGCGTTCTTCGTGCGCATGGCCTTCCAGAGAGCCCAGAGGCCGCCGGCCTCGCGGGCCTTCTTGAACGTGTAGAGGACGGCCCGCCAGCCGCCGCCGGTACGGACCTTGCCCATGCGCTAGCCCAGGCTCACGGTGACGGTCTTGTGCTCGAGGTAGGGGTCGAGCCCCTTCTCCCCCAGTTCACGGCCGAAACCCGATTGTTTGAAGCCGCCGAACGGAGCCGCCGCGTCGAACACGTCGTAGCAGTTGACCCAGACCGTGCCCGCCCGCAGCCGCTTGGCCACCTCGTGCGCGCGGGCCACATCACGGGTCCAGACGGCCGCCGCCAAGCCGAAGGCGGTGGCGTTGGCCCGCCGGATGAGCTCGTCCATGTCGGAAAACTTCAGCACCGAGAGCACCGGGCCGAAAATCTCCTCGCGGGCGATCGCCATCTCGTCCTTGACGTTCGTGAACACCGTCGGCTCGATGAAAAAGCCCTTGTCACCGACTCGCTTGCCGCCGGTGGCGAGGGTCGCTCCTTCCTTCTGCCCGGACTGGATGTAGCCCATGATCTTGTCGAACTGCGCTCGGTCGACCTGAGGCCCCTGCTGCGTGGCCGGATCGAAGGGGTCGCCGACCCGGCGGCTCTTGCTCTCCGCCACCACCCGCTCGACGAAGGCGGCGTGGATCTTGTCCTCCACGAACAGCCGCGAGCCGGCGCAACAGCACTGCCCCTGGTTGAGATAGATGCCGACATGGGCGCCGGCCGCCGCTGCATCGAGGTCGGCGTCGGCGAACACGATGTTGGGACTCTTACCGCCGAGCTCGAAGGTCAGCCGCTTCAACTGGTCGGCCGCCTGCCGCATGATGACCTGCGCCGTCTCGCCCGAGCCCGTGAACGCCACCTTGTCGATGCCGGGGTGCTTGACGATCGCCGCGCCGGCGGTGGGACCGAAGCCCGGCACCACGTTGATCACGCCGTCGGGCACGCCCGCCTCCTGGGCAAGCCGCGCCAGCCGCAGGGCGGTCAGCGGCGTCTGCTCGGCCGGCTTCATCACGATCGTGCAGCCGGCGGCCAGTGCCGGCCCCCACTTCCAGGCCACCATCAGGATTGGGAAGTTCCAGGGGATGATCTGCCCGGCCACCCCGACCGGTTCCTTCCGCGTGTAGCAGAAGAAGTTGCCGTTGATGGGGATCGTCTGGCCGTGGATCTTGTCGGCCCAGCCGGCGTAATACCGCAGCGCGTCCAGCGCTAGTGGAATGTCACCCAGCTTCGCGTCGCTGACGGGCTTGCCGTTGTCGAGCGACTCGAGGGCCGCCAGTTCGTCGATCTCGGCCTCGATGAGGTCGGCGAGCCGCATCATGATCCGGCCCCGCTCGCGGGCGTTCATCCGCGGCCAGGGCCCTTCGTCGAACGCCCGCCGTGCGGCCCGCACGGCCGCCTCGACGTCGGCCGCGTCACCTTCGGCGACCTGGGCGATCACCTGCTCGGTGGCCGGATTGACCGTCTCGAACGTCTTGCCGCTGCGGGCCGGCGTCCATTGGCCGTCGATGAGCAGCTGCGTCTGCCGAATCTGGGGCGTGGCGGCCTTGCGGGGTGCGGTGGCGGTAGCCATGAAGAGGGTCCTCGCGGAAGGGAGTGCACCGGGGCCTCGCCTCATGGGAGCCCCGCGTCGTTTGCGTTGCCCATGGTAGCCGCGATAGGCTTGCGGTCGCAAGGAACGCGGTGG
>VGYP01000552.1 GCA_016872955.1 Planctomycetota bacterium | reverse complement strand
CCGCGAGTCCCGCCCCGACGTGGCGGTGATGATCCGTGGCGAGCGTGCCGTGCCCCACGGCCGGATGGCGGAGATTTACGAGGCCTGTCGTGGGGCCGGGGTGAGACACGTGGCGATCTCCGTCCGCACCCGCGCCGACACCAGCCGAAAGTGAGCGCCCCGCGATGCAGGCGGCCTCGATCGCGGTGGCGGTGCTGGCGTTATTGGCGGGAGCCGGCGTGACGACGCTGGTCCGCACCCGGTGGCTGCAGTCGCGCACGCTCGAGAAGTGCGTCGGGCTGTCGGTGATCCTGCATCTCGCGCTGATGGTCGTGGCCGCCTTCGTGGGCCGCTGGTCGCCCTCCTCGTGGGGTCGGCTCGACGAGGGCCGCATGACGATGATGGTCGTGCTCGCCGAAGACGATGTCGCCGACGTGGCGGTGGCCGACGCGGCCCCGGCGATCGGCGATCCCCACGACTCGATCGACGAGCCAGCGGCCGAAGCTGCCGCGGCCATCGCACCGGAGGCTCCGACGCTCGTCGCACTCGACGCCGCCCAAGCGCTGCCGGTCCCGCCCGACCTCGTGCCGCTGCTGGACCCACCGGCGGAGCGGCCACGTGACGACGCCGTGGCCGAGCCGCCGCTCTCGGACGCCGCCGCGGCAGGCGGCCCCGACTGCCGGGCCGCGGGCGAAGGACACGCCGTCGAGGCGCCCGAGGCCTACGCCGATCGGATCGGCGCACGGAGGGCTGCGGCGGCCGCCGCCAGAGGGGGCTCTGCGGAGACGGAGCATGCGGTGCAGACGGCCCTCGCCTGGCTGGCGGGTGCCCAGTCGAGTGACGGTCGTTGGAACGCCGCGGCCTATGGTGCGGGCCGCGGCCGGGCCGGAGCCGCGCAGCATGCGGCCCAGGTCGGCGGCCGTTCCGACCACGGCGTGACCGCACTGGCGTTGCTCGCCTATCTGGGCGCGGGCAACACCCATCGCGAGGGCCCCTACGCCGATCAGGTGGCCCGCGGCATCGGCTTTCTGGCGGAGCGGCAGCGGCCCGACGGGTCGTTGGCGGGCGACGCCGACTTTTTTGCCGCGCTCTATTGTCATGGGATGGCCACGATCGCCGTCGGCGAGTGCGCCGCGATGAGCGGGGACGAGTCGCTCGCCCGGGTGCTGGAGCGGGCAGTGCGGCACACGGTCGCGATGCAGCATCCGGTCACGGGGGGCTGGCGGTACGCGGCGGGCGATCGTGGGGACACGAGCCAACTCGGCTGGCAGGTGATGGCGTTGGCCGCCGCGAAGAACGTCGGGCTTGACGGCCTCGATGCCGCCCAGGGGCGGGCCCGTGGATTCCTCTTGAGCGTCTCGTCGGGGGCCGCCGGCGGCCTGGCCTCGTATCGCCGCGGGGAACGGCCGAACGTCACCATGACGGCCGAGGCCCTAGTCTGCCGACTGCTCCTCGGCATGCCAGCCGACCACCCGGCCACGGCCGAGGCCCTCGGCCTGCTATCGCAATCGCCGCCGTCCTCCTCCACCTACAACATCTACACGTGGTATTACGCCACGCTCGCCTCGTTCCACGCCGGTGGCCCTCAGTGGGAGGCCTGGAACCGCCGCCTGCAGGCGGCTCTGCTGCCGCTTCAGCATCGCGCCGGCGGACCGCTCGACGGCAGCTGGGATCCCGACACGGTCTGGGGAGGTCACGGCGGCCGCGTCTATGCGACCGCCCTGGCCGCACTGACACTCGAGGTCTACTACCGCTACCTGCCGATGCACGGCCGGCTGGCCAGGATGGCGGCGGCACCGTGAGCCGTGTCGCGCCCGGGGCGGGCCGTCCCATCGGGCCAATCGTCACGCTCCGCCCCGCATGGCGA
>VGYP01000551.1 GCA_016872955.1 Planctomycetota bacterium | reverse complement strand
CACGGTACGGGCCACACGCAGCACCTTGTCGTGCGCCCGCGCGGAGAGTCCGAGGTCGGCCACGGCCGCCCGCAGCAATTCGGCGGCCGGTTGGTCGAGTCGGCAATGCTCGCGGATCTGCCGGCTCGTCATCCGCGCGTTGGAATGCGTGCCGCAGGCGCCGAATCGCTCGGCCTGCCGGAGCCGCGCTGCCAGCACCGCTTCCCGCAACTGGCCACTCGACGTGCCGGAGCGCTTCGATGCTAATTCTCGAAAGGGCACGGCCGGCACCTCCAGGTGGATGTCGATACGGTCGAGCAGCGGCCCGGAAATCTTCCCCATGTACTTCTCCACGTGCGGCGCCGTGCACTGGCATTGCCGACGCGGATCGCCGCGATAGCCGCACGGGCAGGGATTGAGGGCCGCCACGAGCATGAAGTCGGCCGGAAAACGGGTCGTCTGCTTAACGCGGCTGATCGTGACCGCGCCGTCCTCGAGTGGTTGCCGTAGCACCTCCAGGGTTCGCCGGTGGAACTCCGGCAGTTCATCGAGGAACAGGACGCCGTTGTGGGCGAGGCTGATCTCGCCGGGCATCGGCACGGAGCGGCCTCCGACGAGGCCGGCCTCGGAAATCGTGTGGTGCGGGGCCCGAAAGGGACGTGTGGCCAGCAGCGGCTGCCCAGGCTGCAAAAGCCCCAGGGCGCTGTAGATCCGCGTCGTCTCGATCGACTCGGCGGCCGAGAGTGCGGGCAGGATCGTGGGGACGCGTTTGGCGAGCATCGTCTTGCCGCCCCCCGGAGGCCCGACCATCAAGCAGTTGTGGCCGCCGGCGGCCGCTACACACAGGGCCCGCTTCGCCGCCTCCTGGCCGCGGACGTCGGCGAAATCGACGTCGTAGGTGGCGAACCGGTCGAACCACTCGGCCACCCGCGGCGGGGCCGGCGCAATCTGGAGATCTCCCGAGAAGAATCCCACCGCCTCCGCGAGCGAGGAGACGGGAATCACGTCGATGCCTTCCACGACGGCCGCCTCCGTTGCGTTGGCCGTCGGCACAACCACGCCCTTGAGCAGCCGCTCCCGTCGCCGGCAGGCCGCCGCCATGGCGATCGAGAGCACCCCGCGGGCGGGCCGGGTCGATCCTTCGAGCGACAACTCCCCCACGACGGCGTAGTCCTGCAGCCGCTGCGAGGAAAACTGGCCGCTGCCGGCGAGGATGCCGAGCGTGATCGGCAGGTCGAAGGTGGCCGCCTGCTTGGGCAGTTCGGCCGGGGCGAGGTTGACGACGATCCGGTCGTTGGGCCGATTGAAGCCCGAGTTGACCATCGCACGCGCGACGCGGTGGGTGCTCTCCCGGATGGCGGCGTCGGGCATGCCGACGAGCACCGTCGCCGGCAGGCCGCCCGCCGAGACGTCGACCTCGACGTCGACCGGTACGGCGTCGATCCCGACGAGTGAAAACGTCTGCAGACGGGCGAGCATGGCTGAGGCTCCGGAAGGAATCGACCAGACCGGCGGCCGCGACACGACGCGACCGCGACCGAGTATGTACATATGTACAGTGTTTGGTCAAGTGGCCGATCGCAGCCCGTGCGACGCCGCGGACGCATCCTCGTCGCAAATCCTGCCACTGTCCGTGCGCAGCGACCGCCGCTGGCGTCCGACGGCGAGGTGGCTCTACCTTTCTTTAGGGTTGGGTTGGTACTCCTGCCTCGCCCGCGTCCCGATGCCGCTGCCCGGTGGGATTCCTCGATGCCTCGCGCCCGCCCTATCGCCTCGTCGGTCATCGCCATCTGCCTGCTGGCCGCCGCCCGCGGTGCACACACCCGCGCCGCAGCGCCCCCCGCCGACCTGACCGTCGCCGCAATCACGCTCGGTC
>VGYP01000550.1 GCA_016872955.1 Planctomycetota bacterium | reverse complement strand
GCGGAGCAGGCCATGAAGCTGGTCACTCTGCAAGTTTTGGCCAGCCTCAGTGCCGGGATGCAGGGCGGTCGCGGGCGAGCGAGCGGCGGCGACACGTTCGAGGACTACGCCTACGGGCTCTTCGGCCGCGTCGGCGCCGGCAGCGACGGCGACGGAGGGCCAGAGGGCCTAGGCCTGAGGGGCGGTTCTGCCGCGCTCAGCCGCGTGCAGGCGGCCATTCGGCGAGATCCCATGAAATGGGTCGACCACTTCAACCAGTACTTGCGCCGGGAGCTCGGCGCGGAGGAAACTGGCGCCGGCTGGAGCGCTGCCGAGTATGGGAGGCGGCGCATCGAGTGGAGCAACCGGGCCGACCTGGAGCACGCTTTCATGTTGATGGCCGAAATTCACCGGCTGCTTGGGCGGCGAGAGCACGCGCTGGCGGAAGCGTTCTGCTGCCAAGCCCTGAAGGCGATCGAGCAGACGAGCCTCGACCGGGGAGACTGGAGCCTCGGGTGGGCGTACACCGGCCTGGCGGAGCTAAAGTCGACGAGCCGAGCCCGCCGCGGCGGGGCTCACCCCATCGAGTTGGCGGCGGGGATGAGCTTCCTGAAGGAGTTGAAGACCGTAGAGGAGTGGCGGGCTTCGGGGCGCAAAGGCCCGAAGGGCAGCGGCGGGGGCAGCACGACGCCCCCGTGACGGGGCTGCGCGGCGCCGGGGGTTTCGCTGACCCGCTCCCGAGCGCTTTTACCGAGGGCAGCAAAGCAGCGCGGGCGTGGGCTTCTCAGGTCCTTGCGCTGCTCCGGCGTGGTGGCTCGGTGTTGGCCGTGCTGGGCGTCTTGTTAAATTCGTTGCATGGTGACGGTGTTGGAGCTTGTGCTACGAAGTTTTGTTGTTTCTTCAAGGGTTACCTTGAAGTGGCGACGCATGCCCTCAGACTTGGTTCTCGCACACGTCCTGGCCGCAATCTGTGGCCGATGGGGTTGCCTTTTCCCGCTGCGGAAGCATACGTTGATCCGCAGATTGCTTCTCGGCGCCGCATGCAGCGCTGGCGCCGCACTCAGCAGCTGCGCCGCTTGGTCAACGGCATTGTCGTGACCTACAGTTACTTGGCTTGCGGCTGCCCTGTCGGCGGCGCTGGTTTGGAATTTGCAGCTGCTGATTTGACGGCTGCGCAGTGGGAACTTGTCAACCGCATTGAGGATCGTGCGAGGGAGCTGTGCCGCGCCGGAGCCCTTGTGGAGCTGGCTGGCGGCCGCGCTGACGTGCTTAACGAGCTTATGACGGCTGTTGACGGTGGCGCCGTTTACGGCGGCACGATGGTCGGCACCGCCCTCATGGTGAAGAGCGAGGAGGTGCCGTTGCCGACGCAGGCAGGCATTGTGAACTTGCAGGACGTGGTGCCGGAGGTTGTCGCCCGGTGTCTTCAGACACCAGGGGCCTTCGACGCCGCTGTTGAAGATCTGCCCGACACCCGGCCGGGGTGTGCCATGCAGATTGAGTACGACGAGTGGATAAAACTTTTGAAGCGTATGATTGACAACAAGATGGTCACTTTGGTCCGTGCGGATGGCTTGCCTCACTGGCGGGGAAAGCCTGTTACTGCCGGGTTGTTCGGCGTCCCAAAGAGTGCCCAGAAGATGCGGTTTATCGTGGACAGACGCTGGCAGAACTCTTTGGAAGTTGATTTGATGACGGCGCTGAGGCGCCTCGGGGCTGCTCCGGACGAGCTGGCGGGTGTTCAGCAGTTGATCCGCCTCCCTCACGGGGGCATGTGGTCCGAGTTGTTGCTGGCTCCGGACGACGAGATCAGCATCAACGTTGATGATCTCCAAGACTACTACTACTTGTTGCGGTGGCCGGACAACCTTGAACGG
>VGYP01000549.1 GCA_016872955.1 Planctomycetota bacterium | reverse complement strand
GCAATATCACAGCTTGGCGCTGCTGGCGGACCGCTCGGTGCGGGCGTGGGGTAGCAATCAGGGCGGGCAGACGGCGGTCCCGGCATCCCTCAACGAGGTGCTGGCGATCGCCGGCGGCGAGCAACACAGCCTCGCCCTCCGCGGCACCGCTGCGGACACTGCGCCGGTAATTTCCGTGCAGCCGGTGGCGACGGTCTCCGCGGCGGTGGGGCAGGTGACGCGGTTGTCGGTCACCGCCTCCGCCGGTACCGCGCCGGTTTCCTACCAATGGCGCAGGAATGGCGTGGAGATCGCCGGTGCGACCGGGGCCAGCCTGGAGTTGACGGTCGATGCCGATACTGCGGCGTCCTACGACGTGTTTGTTTCCAACCGGCTCGGATCCCTGACGAGCGCCCCAGCTGCTTTCACGCTTCGATCCAATCCCTTGCTCAGTGCGACGCAGGGCGGGCGAGCGACGGTGGCTCGAGGCGGGAATTTGGCGTTGGAACTCGATCCCGCATTCGCCCCGGTGGGATCGACGGTGAAGTGGCTGCGCAACGGTCGTGAGATTCCCCAGGCGACCGGCACGAGTCTCACGTTCAGCAACGCCCGCGCCCTGCGGGATGCCGGCCGTTACCAGGCCGTTGTTACCGACGGTGCCGGCACCAAGACTTCGCGTAGCCTGTGGCTGTTCGTCACCGGTGCCACGCAAGTGGTGGGCTGGGGCGATAAGCCGCAGAGCGAAGTGCCGACGGGTCTCGGTGACGCCGTGGCGATAGCCGGCGGCACGAAGTTCTCCCTGGCGCTGAAGGCGGATGGCACGGTGGTCGGCTGGGGAGATAACACTTGGGGTCAAACTAATATTCCAGCAGGCTTGTCCAACGTCGTGCGAATTGCGGCGGGTGAAGGCTATTCTTTGGCGCTACGAAGTGATGGCACCGTGGTTTCTTGGGGAAGAAACGAATCGGGTGTCCCAGTTGGCCAATCTGATTTTGTAGCGATCGCCGCCGGTGTATGGCATGGAGTGGCGTTGAAGTCGGACGGCACAGTCTTGCCTTGGGGCGCTAATGGAGACGGCCAGTCCTCAGTTCCTTCCGACCTAGGAAAAGTTGTGGATATCGGAGCGGGTGCGTTCAACACCATGGCCGTGAAGCCTGATGGCGTGACCGTCGAGTGGGGAGTGAATAACAGCAACCAGCGCAACGTGCCGGCATCAGTTGTATGGCCGCTGGCGGTAGCCGGAGGCAACGAATTCAGTGCGGCGGCTTTGGCCGATGGCACAGTTAATGTTTGGGGGCGCGATCTTTTCGGTGAGAAGCAAATCCCTGCGAATGTGTCGGGGGTCGTGCGTCTTGCCGCGGCAAATTATCACCTCATGGCCATTACGTCCGAGGGAACCCTTTTCTCGTGGGGACGTAACAATGAAGGCCAGACGGCTTTCTCGCCGTTGCCCGGAGGCTTCTTTGATGTCGATGGCGGCGAGTTTCACACGATCGCCCTGCGCGATGCGGCTGGGGACACCCTGCCGGTGATTTCGTCCGCGCCACCGTCAACGCTTGCCGCCGCGATCGGACAAACCGTCGTGCTGAGGGTTGCCTCCTCGGGTGGGCAAGTGCCGGTTTCCTATCAATGGCGCAAAGGTGGCGTCGCCATCTCCGGCGCGACGAACGCGGAGTACCGGCTCACCGTCGACGCCTCCAGCGCGGCGAATTACACCGTCACGGTTTCGAATTACCTCGGGTCGGTGACCAGTTCCGCCACGGCCCTGACGCTCCGCGAAAATCCCCTCATCTCCACGAACATGGGCGGCCGGTTCGTGATCAACGGCGGTCAGGGCCGCACGTTCGACCTTGATCCTGCGCTGGCGCCGGCGGGAG
>VGYP01000548.1 GCA_016872955.1 Planctomycetota bacterium | reverse complement strand
CGGCAGCCGTTCGACGAGCGCGCGGATCAACTCGAACGACAGGCTCCCGGATCCGATGACGACCGACGCGCGAAATTCCACGACCGGGACGCCGCTGTCGCGGAGCACCTGGCCGGTCTCGATCCGGCTGCTGAGATGTTTACTGAGCGGCTGGTCGCCCGTCGCGAGGCCTCCGAGATAGACGATGCGGCGGACGCCGGCCCGCCGCGCCGCTTCGCCAAAATTGCGGGCGGCGATGCGATCGGTGTCACGGTAATCGCCGTGGGCTCCCATCGAGTGCGCCAGGTAGTAGGCCACGTCGATGCCCGTCAACGCGCGATCGAGCGACGCCGGATCGAGAAGGTCACCCGCGACCACTTCCGTCGCCGGCGAGACGCGAGACGCCAGCGCCTCCGGCTGCCGCGCCAGACAGCGGAGTCGAACACCGGCGGATTCGAGCACCGGCACGAGCCGTCCGCCGATGTAGCCGGTCGCGCCGGTAACAAGGACGTGCGGCTTCGCCGAAGAGCCCAGTGCGTCTGGCGTCACGGCTCGATCTTTCGAAGCGGGATGTGATCATGGGCCGACGCTGGATCCCGGTCGGCCAGTGATGTGAGCAGCCCGCGCAGATGGTCGGCCTGCGTCGCGTCGAACCCGCCGTGATGGAGCCACCGCACGACTCCAGTTCTGTCAACGACGATCAGGTAGGCATCGTCTTTGTGCTCGGAAGAATAGGCAACCCGCCGCTTCCAGTCGCCGGTGTCGCTGTAGACCGTGATGACGCGATCGTGGAACTCGACGGGTGTGCCGCCGCGCATGCCCCGGTCGATGAACCATCGCCCAAGCTTCGCGAACCCGCCGATCATCGGCACTTCGAACAACGTGACGTCAGCCCTGGAGCCCACACTCGAGCGGTACCACTCCGCCCACGCCTCGACTGGGAAGCGTGACTGGTAGGTGAAACCCATCGCGATGAGCGTGACCTTGCCGGACGCCGCCCGCGGCAGCACCGCCTCGCGGCCGGTGAGCAGCCGCCCCTTGAGCTCCGGAAGCGCGTCACCAACCCGCAAGGAGTCCTGAGCGTGGGTGGCGTAAAGCGTCGCCATCGACAGGACGATGACGCCGAGGACACACGACCAGGCGGTGAAGTTGTTCATGATGTTCAGAAGCGCCAGTCGAACCCCAGGATTGGGAAGATGCCCTGCTGTTCGCCGAACTGCTGGGAGTTGGTGCGGCGATTCCAGGAGTAGCCGGCGAAGTTTCTGCGGTTGGTCACGTTCTGCACGCCGAAGAACACGTTGAGCGGCTGACCGCCAACAGTGAAGGTGCGATCCACGCGAATGTCCACGCGGCCATAGTCGGGTGCCCGATCCGCGTTCACGCGCGTGAGGTCGTAGACGCCGCGCCGCTGGGCGGCAGACACCGCCTGGTCGTACGGCGTGAACGGCCGGCCCGACAGAAACGACACCCGGGCCGACACTTCCCAACTCGGCGACAGCCGGTAGCCGCCGAGAAGGTTGAACACGAACGGGTAGTCGAAGGAGCCTGGCCTGAGCACGCCGTCGAGACCGGCGTGCCGCGTGCGTGACAACGACAAGTTGCCCCGGCCATACAGCTTCGACGTGAGCCGCTTCTCCACGAACAACTCCGCGCCCTCGGAGTGGCCCTCGCCGGCACTCGTGAGCGGAAACAGGATCTCTCGGACGTCGAAGGTGTCGCCGATGTTGGCGAGCGACAGAGAGGGCAGGTCGCTCGCCACCGGGTAATCCGAATACGTCTTTCGGTACGCCTCGGCCGTGACCCGCAGGGAGCCGTCGGGCGACCAGGCGAGGCCCGTCACGTAGTGAATGGCGCGCCATGGCACGAGTGACGCATTGCCCGGAAACGCCGACAC
>VGYP01000547.1 GCA_016872955.1 Planctomycetota bacterium | reverse complement strand
ACAACCGCTCAGCCTTCAGGACACGTTTAGCCGTAATGGCATCGCAAAAAACAGGACTGCCAAGAGGGGCGCCCAAAACCTTGATTCCGTCAGGGCGCCACTGCCACCCTTGGAACGCCCCAGGAGCGACAGAGGACGCAGACCCGGCGCTCGGGTGCACACAGCTCTTGTCGAGCGACAAGGAAAGGCCAAAGGCCGCGGCATGCTCCTGAAAATGCCGGCAGAAAGCGGCGACCGCCTGGGCATCCCCTGCCACGTTGGCGTCATCGAGGTAGAAAACGACAACGTCGAGACCGTCGGGGTATTCAGCGAGGGCAGCAGCGCGGGCGAGGTCGATCGCCTCGCGCAGGGCCAACGCGAAGAGGGGAGGGCCGAGAGGGTCTCCTTGCTGCACCCCGCACGCACTGGCCAGGCGCCGACTGCCAAGAAGCAAATAACTGTCCTCGCCGTAGCATAAATCGACCCATGGAGCGAGAGACGGGATCGCATGCCTCACAGCACTCATCACCCTGGAGCGGTCGACGGAGTTAAAGGCATTGCTCAAGTCGAGGGAAGCAATGACTTTGTTGGCCTCGGCGCGGTTCCGGCAAAGCCACTGGCGCAAGACGTGAACCACACTCTCAGCCCCGCCCGGAGTGCCGACCCCCACTTGAAGCGGCTCCAAAATCTGCCGGACTTCCGCTGAAACTGCAGAGCACAACACTTTGGCCGTCAAGCGCCGCAAGGTCTCACCAACCGCAATAGGTCGCAGATCGCCGGTCTCTTTCTTCAGCGCCACAAGCGAAGCCCCACACAACCAAGGGCGCACGTCGGCCGGAACGTCGCCTTTGGCGAGACGGTTGACAAGGAGCGTCAACTGGCGGATGACCTCGTCGCGCAGACCGGGCACCAAAGCTTCCTTGAGGTGTTGGGGTCTGAGGCCCGAGGGGCCGGCGCCGGAAAGCCTCGGGAACGAGTTAAGTGCTTTGAGCACGGCCTCGCCATCTGCTTGCGCCGCGGCGGCAGCGGAGACGGGCCTGAGCGCGGCTCGCCTAGTTTGCTCACCTTCCCGAGCAGGCGGGTGCTTCGCCGACATTTCGCGCACAACTGCTTCCGTGACCTCGGCGGGCGGGGTTTGCAACAGGGCGGCGCAGCCCCGGTGGAGCAGCCCCTCGCGCAAGAATTCCGCGACTCGTTCGTGGACTCGGCGTTCGTCCTCGGCCCGCTGCTCGCCCCGACGAGTCCTTCCCGCCCTCGGCCCTTCCAGCTTAGACCGGTGGCCTTCTAGCCAGGAACGACACCGAAGCTTCGTCTCAGACTCAAGCCGTTTCGAGTGGGCTTTGCCGCCGCGCCCAGACGCTTGGAGCACAAGCTTCGGCAAGGCGAAGAGATCCGCCCAAGCCCTGTCGTCGTTGTGGGCGTTCACATCAGCGAGCGCAGTGAGAACGCACTGGCCCCATAGCTGGCGGGCTCCCTTTGGGACGTGAAGTTTGACAGGGACCTTCGACTCGCAAGCCTCGGGCACGGAAGGGCTATTCGGGAGAAGAGGCCGGCCGACCGCGGGGGCGGTAGCCGATTGCATGGCTGGCCGGCAGCGCGGACACGAATTGCCGAATCTCGTGGACAACAACCGAGAACACACCGTGCATTGGCCAAGATTGTGGTTGGCCAACCACTCGTTCGGAACGCTTCCCGTCAGGCGTCCAGCTGCGTGTTCGTCCAAGTGCTGGCGCAAAGCTTGGACAGACTGCCAGCCTGCACTTCGGACCGCGTCTCCCGCCGGGCATCCGGGGACCGGGCAATAGCACCGAGTGCTGCGGGCCCGAACTCTCCTGTCGCCTTCCTGCTCGCCTTCCGCCAGGCCATCGCTGCTCTGCACGGACAAGCCAGCGAGCAAACCGGCCATGT
>VGYP01000546.1 GCA_016872955.1 Planctomycetota bacterium | reverse complement strand
TGGGGTAGCAATCAGGGCGGGCAGACGGCGGTCCCGGCATCCCTCAACGAGGTGCTGGCGATCGCCGGCGGCGAGCAACACAGCCTCGCCCTCCGCAGCACCGCTGCGGACACCGCGCCGGTAATTTCCGTGCAGCCGGTGGCGACGGTCGCCGCGGCGGTGGGGCAGGTGGCGCGGTTGTCGGTTACCGCCGCCGCCGGCACGGCGCCGGTTTTCTACCAGTGGCGCAAAGGTGGGGCTGCCATCAGCGGTGCGACGAACGGTTCGTTTTCCGCGTTCATCGGCTCGGATAGTGCGGGTTCTTACGACGTCGTTGTTTCAAACTACCTCGGTTCGGTCACGAGCTCAGCGACCGTGGTGAGTGTGGTATCCACGCTGCGCCTGAATGAAGCCCAAGGTGGCCGGTTGCTGGTGAACGAGGGCGCGGGATTCGCGGCCGAGGTGGATCCGGCGATGGTCGCGAGCGGAGCCGCGATCCAATGGTTCCGAGGTGGGCGCCCGTTGTCCGGGTCCACCAACGCGACGTTGTCCGTGACCAATGTGGCGCGTCATCGGGATGACGATTGGTATCAGGTGCGTGTGACCTCGGCCGGAACGACCCGTTCCTCCGCCCCGCTCTTCGTGCGTATCCCGGTCGATAAGCCGGTGCTGGTGGCCTGGGGAGGAGGTCCGGCATCAACCACTTTCGGATCCGGCAACACGCAGGGCCTCATTTCTATTTCCCGGAAGGTCACGGGAGTCGAGAGCGGTCGCGACCATGCGCTGATCATCGACGAGAACGGTGGGCTTCAGGGTTGGGGTAATCTGCAAAATGACGCCGCCAAATTCCCGGCCGGGCTCGCCAACGTGGTGGAGTTGGCGAGTGGGGAGTCCCATACTCTCGCGCTGCTTGCCGATGGTTCGGTGGTCGCCTGGGGCCAGAATGGCGAGGGGCAGACTACGCTGCCGGTCTTCGCCCAACCGGTCGTGCGGCTGGCCGCCAGCGGCAAAGCCAGCTTTGCCCTCATGGCGAACGGCAAGGTCGTTTCGTGGGGCACGAACAGCGGGGCGCGGAACACCGTGCCGGCGGATTTGGCGAACGTCGTGCGGATCGCGACGGCCGGTGGGCTTTTCGGCAAGCCGATGGTCAACATCGCGCTTAAGGCCAATGGAGAGATCGTGCATTGGGGCGGCCCCGGGTCGTCCTTCGGCACCTCGCCGGGAGGAAATCCGGTCGATGTCAAGGCTCGGACTTGGTTCGGCTTCACGGTCGGCTCCTCCGGAGATCTGGTGCCGTGGGGGGAGGAATACGCCAGCGTGCTCGCGGTTCCTGCCGGCACCACTGGTGTGAAACAATTGTCGTTGGGATACGCGCACGGGGTGGCGGTCCTCGCGGATAAACGGCTCGTCATCTGGGGAGATAAAGGAGGAGCGGCAGGAGGGTGGTCTTACGTGCCCGCCAGCTCTCTACCGCCGGTCGGTTTTAACCGTTTTGAGTTTGTCGCGGCGGGTGGAGGCTTCACGGTGGGGGTTCGGGACGGATCCTCCGATGCCCTTCCCGTCATCTCCTTCGCACCCGCGCCGGCGGTCGCGGCGGCTATCGGGCAGGTGGCAACCCTGCGGGTCGCAGCCTCGGGCGGCGACCTGCCTCTGTCGTACCAATGGCGCAAAAACGGCACGGCCATCTCCGGCGCGACGAACGCGGAATACCGGCTCACCGTCGACGCCTCCAGCGCGGCGAATTACACGGTCACGGTTTCCAATTACCTGGGCTCGATCACGAGTTCCGCCACGGCCCTGACGCTCCGCGAAAATCCCCTCATCTCCACGAACATGGGCGGCCGGTTCGTGATCAACGGCGGTCAGGGCCGCACGTTCGACCTTGATCCTGCGCTGGCGCCGGCGGGAG
>VGYP01000545.1 GCA_016872955.1 Planctomycetota bacterium | reverse complement strand
CGCCACTTCCGTCCAGCGCTACCCTGCCGCTCTGATCGTCTGCCGGGTCTGCCGGCGTGTTGTTGTTGGAGTACGCATCCGTTTGCTGCGGCGCCGTCGTGCTCCCCGGCACCTTGAGGAAGGGCTGGGTGAGCTGCACCGGTACGATCGACTGTGCGCCACCACCCCCTGACGACGGCGACACCGCCGCGAAGTTCACCACGGTTGCGCTCGACGAGGTGGGCGCGGTGTACTTGAGCATCGCCTCGACGTTGGGCTCGTCACCGGCCAATCCGTCAATATTCGCGGCCCCGCGGTTCGACCAGAAAAACACATCCATCACCGCGTCCGCCGCAGCCACTGCCCTTGCGAACTGCGCGGGATTGGCGGCAGACTTGATGGCATCGACCAGCGCCTGGGCATTGGACGGCATGACCGCTTCGCCGGAGGGCCGGCTGAAGGCCGGATCGAGCGAACCGTCGGGCAGAAGCCGTGCCGCGAGAAAATCATATTTGGCGACGCTGGTTCCAATACTGCCGCCAACCGTGATTCGTCCTGCTGAATCGACGACCACTTCACTAGCGCTTGAGCCATACGCGGTGGTGGGAATCACGACCTTCCCGCTCGCACCAAAGCTGGTGTCCAACTGCCCGTTCTCGGTAAGGCGAACCACCGTTGCGTCCGGCGTCTGGCTATTCGTTTCGAGGCGATACGCAGACGAATCACCGGCAAGCACAATTTTCCCATCGGACTGTACCGCGAGGGCGTTGGCGCGGCTTGACAAGCCACTGGCCGATTCAAATTTGCCCGCAGTCCCAAAGGTCGAATCGAGCGATCCATCCGCGTTATAGCGAACTACGAGCATGCCGCTCGATGACCCGGCAGTACGACCCGCAACAAGGATCTTGCTGCCCTGCAAGGCGATTGCGAAGCCGTAGCTGTCCGAGACCGGCGCGACCGCCTTTCCGCCCGTCCCGAAATCCGCTGCCAGGTTTCCGTTAGCGGTGTATTTGATCAGAGCAAGCCTGGTCGAACCGGACGAATTCTCGTAACCACCCACCAGAATGGATCCGTCGGGCTGAACCAGCATCGCATCCGCGCCGTCATGCGTGGAACTCAGGGGGGTGATCACCTTACCCCCCTGACCAAAATTCGTATCGAGCGCGCCCGTGGCGGTCAACCGCACCAGCCCGATGTCGGTATTGCCGGGGGTGGGATTCACATTTCCGGCGAGCAGAATTTTCGCGTCCTGCTGAACCGCGATCGCGCGCACCGAATCGAAACCACCACCGGCTGCGACGGGTACAGACACCCGTCCCGACGTCCCGAATGTTGAGTCTGGCTGCCCATTCAGCAGGAACCGGGCGACGAAGAAATCGAGTTCGGACGGACTGCCCGAACCGATCTCACCCGCAACAAGCACATGCTCGCTGGTCGCGACGGCTGCATACAGGTCAGTGGCCTTTGACGAGACTGATGTGAGTGCCTTGCCGTCAATTCCGAAGCCGGCGCGAAGACTGCCGTTCGGGTTGACGACCGCCATCGCGCCGCTGTAACTGATCGTCGGAAATCCATTGATTTCGCCGATCGCCCCCAGGCTTCTGCCGGCGACCAGCACGCCCCCGTCCGGCAGCAGAGTCAGTGCCCGGCCCTCATCGTTGTCAACGCCAAGGGGAATGCGAACTACACCCGGCCCGTCAGATGGTGGTGCCACCCCGATGGTTACCGAGCCGCTGCCATCCAACAAAACCATACCTGTCTTGTCGTCGGAGGGATCCGCGGGCGTACTGTTGTCGGAGTACGCAGCCGTTGTCGTGCTCCCCGGCACCTTCAGGAACGACTGCGTCAGCACCACTGGCGAGATACCCAGACCTCCTCCAGCGTTGTGCCCCCCTCCCGAACCTCCTCCTCCAG
>VGYP01000544.1 GCA_016872955.1 Planctomycetota bacterium | reverse complement strand
CGCAGGCCGTGCGGGGTGCCGGCCTCCAGGAGCGCGTCGTAGAGCGTGCCGGCGGCGGCCGCGGGCACGTGCAGTTCCCAGCCCAGCTCGCCCACGTAGGTGATCCGCAGCGCCAGCACCGGCACGCCGGCGAGCCGGATCTCCCGGGCGGAGCCGAAGGGAAACGCCTCGTGCCCGAGGTCGTCGGCCGACAGCGCCGCCGCGATCCGCCGCGCAGCCGGCCCCATCAGCCCGATCACCGCCGTCGCCTCGGTGACGTCCTCGAGCAGGGCGTCGGCGCCGGCCGGGATGCCGCGCCGCAGCCAGTCGGCGTCGCGCACGGCCTGTGCCGTGCCGGTGACGAGCAGGTAGTCGTCGGCCGTGCGCCGCACGACCGTCAGGTCGCTCTCGAACGTGCCCCGGTCGTTGAGCATGGCGGTGTAGACGACGCGGCCCGGCGGCACGTCGACCCGGTTGGCGCAGGCCCGCGACAGCACCGCCGCCGCGTCGCGGCCGCGCAGCCGGAGCTTCGCGAACGTCGACTGGTCGAACAGCGCCGCCCGCTCCCGGCAGGCGCGGACCTCGTCCGCCACGCAGGGGGCCCAGTTCTGCCGCGTGAACGCGTAGTCCACCCGCGCCGGCACGCCGTCGACGGCGAACCAGTTGGCCCGCTCCCAGCCCGCCGCCTGGCCGAACACCGCGCCGCGGGCCGCCAGCCGGTCGTGGAGCGGCGTGTGCCGCAGGCCGCGGCCGGTCTCGTACTCCCGGTTCGGCCAGGCCATCTGGTAGTGCAGGCCGAGCACCTCCTGGACCCGCGCGTGCAGGAACTCGCGCCGGTTGTGGAGCGCTAGGAAGCGCCGGATGTCGACCGACCAGAGGTCGGCGGTGGGCCCCCCCGCCTCGAGCCACTCCGCGGCCTGGCGGCCGACGCCGCCGGCGGCGGCGATGCCGATCGAGTTGAACCCGGCGAGCACGAACAGCCCCGGCAGGCCGGGGGGCTCCCCCATGATGAAGTTGTTGTCGGGCGTGAAGCTCTCCGGGCCGTTGACGAACTTGGCGAACGTCGCCCGCTCGAGCGCGGGCACCCGGTGCCTGCCGCCGCGCAGCGGCTGCCCGTAGCGCTCCCAGTCGGCGCCGAGCAGGCCAAAGGCGAAGTCGCGCGGCACGGGATCGACGTTCCAGGCGACCGACTCCTTCTGGAAAGCGCCGAGCATTACGGCGCCGTCGTCGAGCACCCGCACGTAGATCATCTCCTCCGGGTCGCGCAGGCAGGCGAGCTGCCGCGACGCGCCGGGGACCGGCTCGGTGAGCACGTAGTGGTGCTCGCAGGGAAACAGCGGGATGTCGACCCCGAGCCGGAGGCCGAACTCCCGGCTCCACATCCCGCCGCAGAGCACGGCGTGCTCGCACTCCACGTCCCCCTCGGTGGTGCGCACGCCGACGACGCGACCGTCGCGCCGCAGCAGGTCGGTCACGCCCACGCCCTCGCGGACGGTGCCGCCGTGGAGCACCGCCCCGCGGGCCAGCGCCACGGCCAGTTCGGCGGGGATCACGCGGCCGTCCTTCGGCACCCAGACGGCGCCGAGCAGGTCGTCGGTGCGCACCAGCGGCCACTTCTCCCCCGCCTCGGCCGGCGAGATCAGGTGGGCCTCGACGCCGAACACGCGGGCCATCGCCACGGTGCGCCGCAGCTGCGTCATCCGCGCCGCCGAGCTGCCCACCACGAGGCTGCCCACCTGCAGCCAGCCGCAGTCGTGCCCCGTCTCGGCCGCGAGCGTCGGATAGAGCTCGGCCGAATACTTGTTGATCCGGGTCAGGCTGTTGCTCGTGCGCAGCTGGCTCACCATCCCGGCCGCGTGCCAGGTGGTGCCGGCGCCGATGGCGGCCTGCTCGACGAGCAGCACGTCCCGCCAGCCCT
>VGYP01000543.1 GCA_016872955.1 Planctomycetota bacterium | reverse complement strand
CAGCCGGGGCCGCCTGCGAAATCGATCGTGAGCATGAGCCGCCGCCCCCCCGCGAGATCGACGTCGATGGCGACGGGCTCAGCGGTCCCCGCCGTCGTTCCCCCGAGCCGGCGACGAAAGATCTCATTGCTGTCCACCGCGAGCACCACCTCGACCGCCGCGACCGCCTGCTCCGGCACGTCGCGTTCCAGAAGGCCGCGAAAGCGGCGGCTATCAGCGGGGACTCGCCACGTGACCGACGTCCGCGGCCGCACGATCAGTCGCGCCGGCCGCTCCCCCGTGGGATCGACCACGGTTCGCGGTGCGAAGAAGGCGGCCAGGCCCGGTTGCTCCCCCAGGCCGCCGAAGAACGGCTCGCAGGTCGTCTTCTCGATCGGCACTGCCGCCAGCCGGATCGCGCGGCCGGCGGCGAAGTCGATCGAGCGGAGGGCAGCGGCCGGCAGCCGGGCTGTGTCGTCCAAGAGCAGCGCCTCCGGTGTCCAGCGGACGCGACTCGCCGGCAGCCGGCCGCCCGCCACCGTCACGACCGTGCCGCCGGGCTTCGTCTCGTCCCGCATCCAGACCAGGCCGAGGAGTTTGCCACGTGGGACGGGAATCGTCTCGCCGTCAAGGACGACCGACACACCATCCGTCGACACCGCGCCGATCGCACACTCCACCAACGCATGACCGTCCTCGCGGCGGACCACCACCAGATCGGCCGCCGGCCGCTGCGGCAGGTGGTCGAGCCAGACCGGTCGCTGCTCGCCGGGGCCAGGCCAGACCACCCTCCGGATCCGTTCGATTGGGACTTCGACGCGGCCCGCCTCGCAGGCCACGACGCCCTGGTCTCCCTCCTGGATAAAGCCGGTGCCCGTGAGCGTGCCGCCGTCGACGGTTGTCACCACGACGTCCGTGGCCACGGACGCCGCGGCCGCCCCGCGGACGATCGTGCGGACCGCCCGCAGCGGCATCGTCCGTTCCTGGCCGTCGGCCTCCAGGCGCACCGACTGCTCGTCGATCGCGACGAGCCGACCGGCGAGCGTCGTGCCGTCGGTCTGCTCGATCCGCACGGGCAGAGGGTCGGATGCGGCGGCCGGCGGGAGCCAGACCACCGCTGCCAGCAGCGGCAAGGATACGAGCCGGCTCACCCGCCGTCCTCCGCGCCCGTCGCCAACCGCTTGAAGTATTCCTCGATTGCCTCGCGATAGTGTGGCGGATACTCGCGGCCAATCTGCTGCAACGCTGCCTCGCGCTCGTGGGGCGGCAGGTCGCCCCACCCCTCGTCCTCGCCAACTTCGCGATTCTTAACCTCGCCCTTGCCGGTGCCGCGGGCAAGGCGGCTGTCCTCCATCGGCTTGATCGCGCCCCGGCCCCGTCCTCCACCACCGGCGCCCGCCGCCCCGGCCTGTTGCTGCGACTGCTCCTGCTGCTGTTCCAGGTCCTCGATCAGTTTGTCCAGCGATTCGATGACACCCCGTTGCACCTGCCTGGTCTCGGCACCGGCCCGCCCGAGTGCCAGCCGGCGGCGGACGTCCCGCATCCGCCTCGCGACGTGATCGAGTGAGTCGGACTCGACGGCGGCGATGTCGGCTCGCAGCAGCCGCGCCAGCCGGGCGTAGCGGGCAGGCAGTTCATCCTCCCGCTCCAAGAGCCGGTCGAACGACTCGACCGCGGCGTCCCGCGCGAGCAGCCAGTGCTGGCAGCACCCGCGGTGGAAGAGCAACGTCACCGGATCGATCGCCGTGGCCACGTCCAGGTCGGCCAGCATCGGCAGCGCCTCGTCGAAGCGGTCGCGACGAACCAGTTCCCTCCCCAGCCAAAGCGTGACCGCCTGCCGGCCGAAGTCGGACGCCGACACCGCGTCGAGCCACCCGAGGTCGGGGCGGGTGACGTCCGCCCGAACGGCGGCGGCGTGGGGAT
>VGYP01000542.1 GCA_016872955.1 Planctomycetota bacterium | reverse complement strand
GAACACACGACCAAGGGATTATGAGTCCCCTGCTCTAACCACTGAGCTACGGGCCCGAAGACCTGTTGTATAGGGTTTTGCTGCTATGCTGTCCAGCGAGGAATGAAGACGACAACCGGTACGACAACCGCGGTGCATCTCCGGAGACCAGTTCCTTGATCGCCCCGACCAGCCAAACCATACGCGATTCGGTAGTCGATGCCGGCGCTTCGGTTCCGCGTCCGAACACCGCACGTGCGAGCCTACCACTATCGTCTCCGGCGTCACGTCGGGGAAGGCCCAGGCGCAACGACAAGTCCGCTGTCGAACGCGAGGTCGCGCCGGGTAAGCCATACCGTACGTTTCCACTGACACCCCACCGCAACGGGCAGTTCTGCAAGAAGATTCGCGGGCAGATCTTCTACTTCGGAAGCGTCAAGGATCCCGACGCGGCCCTCCGAAGATATCACGAGCATTGCGAGGGTCTACATTCCGGCCGCATTATGGAGGTGACGCGCAGCGACGACACACTCACCGTCCGCGACCTCGTCAACCGATTTTTGGAGGCCGCCGAGGCCCGGAAAGAAGCCGGTGAGTTGGGGGCCCGTACCTTCGCCGACTATTTCCGCGACTGCGAGCGGCTCGTCAGCTTTTTCGGTCGAAACCATCCCGTGGAGTCGATCACCCGCCAGGACATCAAGAAGCTGCGGGCGTTTCTCGCACGCGGAGTGATGCCGCAGACACTCAACGGACGTGTCGGGGTGGCGCGCAGCATTTTCAAGTTCGCCTACGACGAGGAGTTAGTCGAGAAACCGATCCGATTCGGGAAGGACCTGAAGCGGCCCGACAGACGGGTCATGCGGCGCAGTCGCGCCGAGGGAGGCCGCAGGCACTTCCTGGCCGCCGAGATTCGTACGCTTCTCGATGCGTCGCCTCCACAGTTGCGGGCGATGATCCTGCTCGGAATCAACTGCGGGCTGGGCAACAAGGATGTCGCCGGTCTGCCCGCGAACTGCGTCGACTGTGAGCATGGTTGGATCGATTACCCGCGACCCAAGACCGGAGTGCAGCGGCGTTGTCCGCTCTGGCCGGAGACGGTCGAGGCGGTCGCGGCAGTGCTCGGTCACCGCAGCGCGGTGGAGACAACGGTCAGACCGGGGGTCGCCGGGCTCTTGTTCGTGACCCGCAAGGGATACCCCTTCGTGCGGAGTGAGCCCAAGGTGTCCGCTCGCGGGCAGCCTTACGTCGTGGAGCACGATGCCATCGCCACGACACTCAAGCGAGTCATGGAGCGAGCCGAGATCGCGATACCCGGGCTTGGCTTCTACGGGCTGCGACGATCGTGCGAGACGATCGGCGCGGAGACCGGCAATCAAGTTGCCGTCGACCACATCATGGGGCATGTTCCCGCCACGTCGGACATGGGGGCGGTGTATCGCCAGCACGTGGCCGAGAGCGCCCTGCGTCAGGTCACGGACCACGTGCGTGCGTGGCTCTTCGGTAGCGTCGCCGGCAGGAAAGTCCACGTCAGCCGGGTCAGAAGTAGGTCCGGGTCGAAGACGACGAGGGTTTCCGCGAAGAGCGGCGTGAAACGGGCCGGGGGATCGAGCGGACGGGGTCACGGCCGGAGCGGCGTTCCTGGAACGCCTGCAGGGCGGCGCTAGGGATCTTGAACTGGGGCCGCCTCGCGTGCTTCGAGGCCACATTGAAGGCATCGAGTTCTCCGGTCTTGATGAACTCGAGCTGTGAACACCGGTCGAACAATGCAGCGTACAACTGTGCAGTGTTGTCGGTCAGGACAATCGCGGCGGAGCCGCGATTTCCCCTTTCCGAGAGCGAGGCACGAGGCGTGGATGCAGCGATGGAGATGTGGACGGAGGTCCGCCGCCGGGTCCTGACCGGCGAGTTGTCGAAGTGAGCCGCCTGCCGGG
>VGYP01000541.1 GCA_016872955.1 Planctomycetota bacterium | reverse complement strand
GGGGCTGGCTCGGACTCACGCAGGCCGGATCGCTGCAGACAGGTGGCCCGTCGCCGCACCTCACGACGGGGTTGCCCGCGGGGACATTCGTCCAGATCGAAGTGATGACCAACGATGAGCTGTGCTGCTGGCCGAACACCCTCGGCGTGGCAAGGGATGCCGGCGGCTTCCTCTCCGTCTGGGGACCGCAGGACTACTGTGCCGCAGCGGTTCCGGCTGACGTCGGCAGTTGCTCGGACTTCGCCTGCGGAGCGGACTGGATCGTGGCCGTCCGGGCAAACGGGTCCTTGAGGGCCTGGGGCGGCCAGTCGATCACGGCGGCAGGAGCCCAGTACGGCGTGCTGACGGTGCCGGCAGGCACCTTCACCGACGTCGCCGCGGGGTACCACCATGGTCTCGCGCTGCGGGCGGATGGCACAGTGGCGGGCTGGGGCCGCAACCACTTCGGCCAGAAGGTCGCACCGAACGGCACCTTCACGCGGATCGCCGCTGGCCAGCACACCAGCGCGGCGGTCATTGCATCGTCCGACTGCAACGGAAACGGCTTGTCCGATGCCTCGGAGATCGCCGCAAACCCGCAGCTCGACTGCAATCTCAACGGAAGGCTCGACTCGTGCGATGACGTCGATACCGCGGGGCAGCCGCGCCGCTGGACGAACGCCGCCGGCGGTTCCTTCCAGACGTGCTCGAACTGGGCGCCCGTGGCTCCGGGGAACAACGCGGCGGTTGAGTTCGCGCTCCCATCCACGTACTCCGTCTCGTTCTCGCAGAACAGGACCACGAGGAGTGCGGCCGTGACCAGCGGCAGCGTGACCATGTCGATGGGCTCCCGCACCTACACGCTCTCCGGCTTGCCCGCCACGGACTCGTTCCTCCGCGTCGGCAGTTCCGGGAATGCAGCCCTCGGCATCATCGGCGGCACCGTCTCCGCGCCGTATGCAAGGGTGGGCGAGTTCACGGGTGAAACCGGCACCCTGAACATCGGCTCGGGCGGTCGGCTGATCGCCACCACCGACCTCTGCGTGGGCTGCGCGGGCACGGGCACCATGAACATCACCTCGGGCGGGCGGGTGACCACGTCCGAGGCGACGATCGGCGCGTCGATCGGCGGCAGCGGCACGGTGTCGCTCTCTGGCAGCCTGTCGAAGTGGATCGGCAACCTCGGCATCGACGTGCGGCGCGGCACGCTCAGCATCGCGTCGCCGGCATCGGTGGACGTGCCGAACGTCCCGCTGGTGGTGTTCCAGGGCGGCACGGTTCGGGGCACGGGCACCGTGAACGGCGACGTCGCGAACTTCGGCGACGGCTCCGACGGCACCTGCGGGCTGGAGCCGGGCGCGGGCACGGCGGGTGCGCTTGTGGGAAATCTCACGATCGCAGGCAACTACGGGCAGATCCCGGCGGACCCGAAGCTCGGCAACAACTCGGGGTCGCTGGGCATCGACGTGGTGGGCGGCGGCAGCGGCGTGTCCGCGGACCTCGTGGACATCCAGGGCCAGGCAAGCCTCGGCGGCGGCCTGTTCGTGCGCATCCCGCAGGGCGACCCGGGCAACTTCGCCAACGTCCCCATCCTGACGGCCGGGCTGCTTGACCCGGCGCGACCTGCCTTCGACGTGGCGTACCTGCCGGCCCTGCCGGACGGCCGCTTCATACGCGTGAACACCGTCGGCGCACTTGCTGGCGCGGTGATCAGCCTGTCGACGGACACGCTGGCGGGCATCCTCGGCTTCGGCGGCGCCAACAGCGCGTTCGTCGCGGGGCAGCCGCTGGCGGGTGCCAGCGGCGACTTCGACGGCGACGGCGACACCGACATCGCGGTGACGGTGGCAGGCAGCACGCCCACTTCCAACGGCGCGCTGCTGGTGCTCTTCAACGACGGCACGGGTGCGCTGTCGGGGGTGCTGCAGATCC
>VGYP01000540.1 GCA_016872955.1 Planctomycetota bacterium | reverse complement strand
CGGTGGAGGGCGACCCGACGCTGGTCGACCCCGGGCTCGACGGCGGCCTGTTAATGGGCGAATACCCGGCCGAGATGCACGTCGAGAGCTTCTACGACGACCCATACGCCTGCGAGGACGAAGAAGGCATGCTGATGTGCGAACACCACGGCCGGATCTGCACCTGGCTGCGGCGGTTCGGCAGGCCCTACTACGGCTGGCGTTGGTATCGCGACTTCACCGCGAGTGCCGGCATCACGGCGTTCACCAACTCCACCGACCTGGGCATCCACGGCAACTTCGGTACCAACGAATACCTGAACTGGGCGATGCCGTTCTGGAACGCCTTCGGCGTGGGCTGGCAGGTCGGCTGGCGGGGCACGCAGACCAACTTCCAGCCCACCACCGTGGAGGCAGGCTCCCGCAGCCTTCGGCTGAACGCCCGGGACCAGCAGTTCGTCACGACCGGCTTCTTCACGCGGGCCTTCGAGGGCCGCGGGCTGCAGGGCGGGGCCGTCTACGACTACCTCCACGACAGTTGGCTCGACAACACCGACGTCGCGCAGCTGCGGTACGAACTGAGCTACGTCTGGGGCTACCACGAACTGGGCTTCTGGGGGGCGTCGAATATCGGTGATCAGATCGGCCTGTTCAGCCCGATCACCAAGAGCAATGGCCTGGCCGACACCCTCGACCTGTACACGGGCTTCTACCGGCTGCAGTTTGGCGACGCCAACGAGTGGAAGGTCTGGGGCGGCGGCACCAGCGAGGGGCAGGGCATCGTCGGCACGCTGGTGCGGGCGCCGATGCAGCGATCGTTGGCTCTCGAGGGAACCTTCACCTACGTGATTCCGGGCAACACCCAGAGCATCAACTTCGACGGGGCGGCGGCCTCGACCAGCTACGCCCCGTCCGCCTGGAACGTGGCCGTGAACGTGGTCTGGTATCCGGCGGGCCGGTCCCGTCGGTCGCTGGCCAGCCCGTACCGGCCGTTGTTCGAAGTAGCCGACAACGGCAGCATGATCCGCTCCATTCAGCCGACGTCGCCGTGATGCGGAACCCGGCGGCGGCGGGCCTTGCCGCCTACCCGGGTAAAAGCCCACCGGGGCCGCTCGTCGGCCCACCACCTCGCCCTCGGACCGGGGGCTGGTGTATTCTGCGGGCTTCGCCGCGACCCGTGTCGCACCTTCCCTCGCCGCAGGACATCATGACCGACAACCGCTCGCAGGACCCCTGGGACTCGCTCGCCGATTCGCTCGGTGCCTCGCCCGGAGGTGACCCACCGCCCGCCCCCAAGCCAGCCCCCGCGCCCGCGGCTCGACGCGACAAGCCGCCGGCGCGACGGTCGCCGCCGCCCTCGCCCGCGACTGGCGACTGGGATTCGCTGGCGGCCGAGTTGGGCGTGCAGAGCCGCGGCGAACCGCTGGCTCCGCGACCGGCGGCCAGCCGGCCCACCATCGAGCCACGACCGGCGGCCCCGCAGCCTCCGGCGGCAGCCGAGCGACGTCAAGCAGAGCGACGCCAAGCCGAGGAACCGCAACGCGACCGTCGCCCTTCGCTGAGCGAGCACGGTGAGGAAACGGTACGAGCGGGGGGCGTTCGCGAGGTGGTCGACGACGAACGTCAGGAGCGGCCCGTCCGCCAGGCCGGCGATGAAAGCAATCCGGACGGGGAAGGTTCCGTCCGGCGACGTGGCCGCAGGGGTCGTCGCGGTGGACGCGGCCGACGCCGCGAGGATGATCGCGTCGAAGGGGGTGGCGACCGTGGACGGCCCGAGGGCCAAGCGCGCGCGGACGACCACGCGGACCAGCCGCGATCGGCCGACCGACCACGACGGGCCGCCCCGCGGCTACCGAGGCCTTCGGAGCATCATTCCGAGAGCGAAACCTGGCGAGACGATCTCGACGCGCACGCCCTCGATGAAGGCCCGTC
>VGYP01000539.1 GCA_016872955.1 Planctomycetota bacterium | reverse complement strand
GCGCCGTCGAGCGTGTCGCCGACCGCCGGGTCGGGCCAGTGGAACGAACCCGTCGCCGTCGTCATGCCTGCCTCCCTCCGAGCCGCTGGTAGCCGAGCGCCTCGAGCATCGAGCCGCACACCTCGGCCACGTGCCGGCGCCGCACGTCGTGGCCGAAGCTCTCCGAGTTGATCCACAGGTTGTTGCCGGCGATCACGTCATGCTCCCGCTCGTGCAGCAGGCGGTAGATTTTCTGCCCCGCCCCCACGGCCATCGCGGTGTAGAAGTTGACCTTGCAGATGCCGTCGCCGGCGGTGTCCCCCACCCGGCCCTCCAGGCAGGAGGTGCCGTGCAGGGCCATGATCGGCCCGACGCGGTCGCGGATCGCCCGGGCCAGGTCGCGCTCGTAGCGCCGCTCCGCCCGGCCGGCGCCCACGCTGCGGTGCTCGGTGCCCAGGTTCGGCACCACCAGGTCGACGCCGGTGGCCGCCACGAAGGCCGCCACCGATTCCGGCCGCGACAGCTGGTCCTCGCGGCTGAGCTTCAGCCGGGCGATGTCGGCCGGGTCGTAGATCTTGTCGGCCGCCCCCTCCACCACCACCCGGTCGCCGAACGTGGCCACGTAGGCCGCCGTCATCCGGATGTTGTCGACCTCGTCGAGCTTCGAGGCGTCGTGCATCACGATCGCCATCCGCTCCACGACCGAGGCGTCGTGGAGCATGGCCGCGTCGGACGGATCGGTGGTCCAGCCGTGGTCGATGAACGGCAGGATCCGCACCGCCGGGAACCGCGGCCGGCCGTCGGCGCCGGCGAGGTCCTGGTAGACGGCGAGCGTCCGCAGCCAGATCTCGCAGCCCTCGCGGACGTCGCCGCCGTCGAAGCCCGTCAGGTCGGTGCGGGTGGTGCAGGAGGTGCTGATCTTGCGGAACTGGCCGTTGTCGGGATAAATGCCCGTCATGCCCACGGCGATCGGCAGCGACGCGATGCCGTGACGGTCGGCGAAGGCCTGGGCCCCGAGCAGCAGCCCCTCGATCTCGGCGGCGAGCTCGCCGTTGGGGCTGAACAGGGCCGTGCCCGCGGTCCGGAGGCGGGCGAGGGTGTCGAGGACTTCCTGGCGATCGCTGACGAGTTTCATGGTGGGGCCTGTCGGGTGAACCGGGGAACGGACGGACGCTCCGTCACGTGGGCACGGCGCCGCCATTGACGCCGATCGCCTGGGCGTTGATGTAGCCGGCCAGCGGCGAGGCGAGGAACGCCGCTAGTGCCGCCACGTCCTCCTCCGTGCAGCCCCGGCCAGCCGGCGAGCGGGCGATCCGCCGCGCCTTGAGCGCGGCGAAGTCGGCCACGCCCTCCTTCTCGCAGCTCATCCGCACGAGCTCGGGATCGAGCCAGGAGCCGGCCGAGGTGCGTTCGTCGGGGTAGACGTCGGAGGGACAGATGATGTTGGCGGTGATGCCGCGCTTGCCGAGCTCGAGGCCGGCGGCCACGCACAGGCCGTGGAGAAAGTACTTGCTCGCCGAGTAGAGCGCCAGGCCGGCGCTCGCCTTGAGGCCCGACGACGAGCCGATGTAGACGAGCCGGCCCCAGCCGGCCCGCTCCAGGTGGGGCACGGCGGCCCGCGTCACGTTGAGCGCACCACGGACGTTGACCGCCAGCGTGGCGTCGATGTCCGCCTCGCCGAGCGTCGCCAGGAGCGCGGCACGGGTGATGCCCACGTTGCTGACCACCACGTGCACGCCGCCCCAGGCGGCGGCCACCCGTTCGAGCGCCGCGGCCACCTGTCCGGCGTCGGCGATGTCCACCGCCAGCCCCAGGCCGCCGCAGGCGGCGGCCGTCTCGGCCGCCCGGCCCGCGTCGAGGTCGGCGACGGCGACCCGGGCCCCCTCGGCGGCGAGTGTGCGGGCGATCGTGGCCCCGATGCCGCGGCCCGCACCGGT
>VGYP01000538.1 GCA_016872955.1 Planctomycetota bacterium | reverse complement strand
GCACAGGCGTATCCGGATACCCAGTCACCCCCCCAAGAGCGACCCACCAGCAGCCCCACGGTCCAGAAGGCCGCCGCATGGGCGGCATAGATCCAGAGCACCGACGTCGGATGCCGCTCCAAGAAGTGATAGTAGCGGTCAGCGAAGATATCGCGGGCATAGCGGTCCAAGAACGCGTAGGTCTTCCGCTGGGGTGCCCGGCTGAAAAGCCAGCCCACGTGCGACCAGGCCACGCCGTCCCGAGGAGAGTGAGGATCCTCGGGCTCGTCGGAGTGGACGTGGTGGAGCCGATGATTGGCCACCCAACGCGAGGGTGTGTCTTCCAGGGAGCAAAGCGCGACCGTGGCAAGCGAACGCTCGAGCCAACGGGGCACCGTCAGGCTGCGGTGGGCCAGCAGTCGGTGATAGCAGAGATTGATGCCCAACGTGCCGAACACGGGCGTGGCGACGAGGGCCAGGGCGACGCCATACCAGCTGAAGAACGCCGGCAGCAGGGCCAGTCCGGCGAGCAGGTGAACGGCGACGATCGGGACGAGATATTCCCAGTGGATGCCCGCGAAGGCAGCCGTCCGTGGCGTGGCAGAGAGCGACAATGGAGGCCCGCGGGATGGATGAACCGGCGAAGAAGACCGCGGGAGCATAGCCCGTGTGGCGTCGGCGCCGCCAGAGCGACGTCGGCCGCAGGCGTTTGACGCGCCGATGGTCGGCGACGAGGTTCAAAGACGAGCGCGGGTGACGACTGGCCGCAGTTCGGGATGGGCCGCCTCAGAAAGGCACGTCGTCGTCACCGGGCTCGGCGAAGGCGTCGTTGGGGTCGACGGTCTCTCCCCCGCCGACGGCCGTCCTCCCGCTCCCAGACAACCGCTTGAACGACAGCCCCTCGACGCTGAGAAAATACTTGGCTTCACTGCCCTCATCCCGCTGCCAGCGGCGGCCGCTCAGACGGTAGGTCACCTCGATCTCATCCCCCACGCCGAGGTCGTCCACCGCGTCGCAGCCGTCCTTGACGAACTCGACGGGGATGAAGTTGGTGAACGTGCCCTTGGATTGTCCGAGCACCACCAGCCGCTTGCGGAATCCCTTCTGCCCAAAGGTCTTGGTCTCCTCGATCAGGTGGACGACACCGCGGACGGTCGGGTCTTTCATGGAGTGTGTTGACGGTGGTCGAAATCAGCGGCACGGGGGGCGTGTCGCGGCGGTTCAAAATGGCAACGCACAACCGTGCAGTTCTCTGGGCAGGGACGATCGGGGCGATGGCCTCGATCGCAACCCCTTTCGGAGAGAGACCTAGGAGTGTACCGCGACATGGAGCTCTGGAGCGAGATACGGCGTGAGGTGCTGACCGGCGCCTTGAGCAAGCGGGCGGCAATCGCCGAGTACGGGGTGGGCTGGCATACCCTCAAGAAGATGCTGGCCCACGACGAGCCGCCGGGCTCCCGGCAGGCGAAGCCGAGGCCGAAGCCCAAGCTGGAGCCGTTCCTGCCGGTGATCCGGTAGATCCTCGAGGACGACGGCAAGGCACCGACCAAGCAGAAGCACAGAGTATCTCGATCACCGGGAAAACATCCTGCTCGTCGGGCCATCAGGCACGGGGAAGACCCATCTCGCCACGGCCCTCGGCATGGCGGCGTGCTCCTAGGGCCGGAAGGTACGGCTCTTCCGCGTCACCGAACTGGTCACCCTGCTTCAGGAAGCCAAGGAAGAGCGGCACCTGCTCCGGATGCGGCAGCAGGTGGCCAAGCACGACCTCCTCGTCCTCGACGAACTGGGCTACCTGCCCGTGAGCAAGGCAGGGGCGGAGCTGCTCTTCGACGTCATCGCTACGGCGTACGAAGGCAATAGCCTGATCGTCACGACCAACCTGCCATTCGAGCACTGGACCGAAGTCCTTGGCAGCGAACGGCTCACGGGAGCAGCGCT
>VGYP01000537.1 GCA_016872955.1 Planctomycetota bacterium | reverse complement strand
GGTCTACGCCAGCTATCTGGGGCCCGGAGATGACCTCGCGCTCAGCGGGCTCACCGCCAGCGCGACCAACGAGTTCTGCGAGGTGACCCTGGGCGGGCTGATCACGCTGCCGGCGGCCGTGGCCTTCCTCGGTCTGGCGGGCGTGGCGGGGCAGGGCACCTTTGAGCTCGGTTTCAACGTGCTGCCGATGGTGTTCAGCGCCATGCCGGCGGGCAGCCTGTTCGGGGCGATGTTCTTCTTCGTGCTGTTCATCGCGGCACTGACGAGTTCGCTCTCGATGCTGCAGCCCGGGATCGCGCTGTTGGAGGAGGCGTTGGGCATCGGCCGCAAGGGCTCCGTCGGCCTGCTGGGCACGTTGACGGTGCTCGGCATCGGCTTCGTGGCCTGGTTCACGAAGGATCTCAAGGCCCTCGACACGCTCGACTTCTGGGTCGGCACCTTCCTGATCTTCGTGCTGGCGACGATCCAGATCATCCTCTTCGGTTGGGCGTTCGGCATCGACCGGGGCTGGGACGAGCTCCATCGCGGCGCGGCCATCCGGGTGCCGAGGTTGTTCCGCGTCGTGTTCAAGTACGTCTGCCCCGCATTCCTGCTGGTGATTTTTTCCCTCTGGGTGCTCGAGAACATCGTCGGCTGGGATCCGGTTTCCGGCGTGGCCAAGCCGAGCGGCTACGTCGCCGATCTCGGCTTCGCGGGCGAATCCAATGCCGTCGCCCGGCTAAGCGTCGCGCTGAGCGTGATCATGGCCGTCGGGCTGGCCGCCACGATCGCCAGTTCGAAGCGCTACCGGGACGACACCCCGACCTGACGTGAGCATTCCATGCAACCTGCCGGTCTTTTGATCATGGTCGTGGCGGTGGGCACCGTCACCATGCTGTTTGGCTGGTGCATCTGGAAGGTGCTCACGCAGCCCGCCGCGGAGGTGGAGCACCTGCACGGCCCCGACCTCCACACGCCCGACATGGACGGCCCGTCGGGGCCGGGACGATGAGGTCGGCAGCGGCGGGTGGACATCACGCGGTTGAACCGTCCACCCCCGAGGCGTCATGGCCTGGGTCGTGATCTCGCTGGCGGCCATGCTGGCCTCGGGGCTGACCTTCTTCTCGGGCTTCGGCCTGGGCACGCTCCTGCTGCCGGTGTTCGCCGTGTTCGTGCCGGTCGAGCAGGCCGTGGCGATGACGGCGCTGGTTCATCTCTGCAACAGCCTGTTCAAGGTCATCCTGGTGGGACGTCAGGCCGATCGTGGGATCGTTGTGCGGTTTGGCCTACCCGCGATCGTGGCGGCCGTGGCGGGCGCCTGCCTGTTGGGCAGGCTTTCGGCGGCGGAGCCGCTGGTGAGCTACGAGCTGCTTGGGCACCGGGTCGACGTGCTGCCTGTGAAGCTCGTGATCGGCTTGTTGCTCGTGGTGTTCACGATAGCCGAGGTGACGCCCCGCCTCCGTGATCTCGAGTTCGGCACCCGCTGGCTGCCGATCGGTGGGCTGGTGAGCGGCTTCTGCGGCGGCCTGTCGGGCATGCAGGGGGCGCTGCGGGCCGCGTTTCTCGCCCGCACCGGGCTCGCGGCCGATGCGTTCGTGGCGACGAGCGCCGTGGTGGCGTGCCTCGTCGACTTGTCGCGGCTGGGCGTCTATGCCGGCTCCTTGACGACGGCGGGCGTGAAACTCGCCGATCCCCTGCTGGTGACGGCGGTGGTGTCGGCCCTGGCCGGCTCCCTGCTCGGCCGCCGCTGGCTGGCGGGCATGACGATGGCGGCCATCCGCCGGCTCGTGGCCGGCCTGCTCGTGCTGCTCGCCGCGGGGCTGGCCACCGGGCTCTGCGAGCCCTGAGCCAAGTGACTTTTCGCTTGCGCATTGTGCGCTGAGCGCATCAAAAACTCGTCATCCCCCCGACGAATCGCGGGATGACGGTTGGACCCTGGTC
>VGYP01000536.1 GCA_016872955.1 Planctomycetota bacterium | reverse complement strand
ACCTTCCCCTGCTGGTGATCTGCGAAAACAACCTTTACGCGCAATCGACCGCACAGACTGAGACTCTCGCCGGCGACATCTGCGCCCGTGCAGAGGCGTTCGGTGTCGACACACGCCACGGCGACACCTCCGACTGGCCCGCTCTCCTGGTCGGGATGGCCGAGGCGGTCGCGAGCGTGCGGCGCGGCTCTCGGCCCCTGTTCTACCGCGTCGACACGTTCCGGCTCATGGCCCATTCCAAGGGAGACGACAACCGCCCGCCGGAGTATGTGCAAGCCCACTGGGAGCGCGATCCGCTCGCGATCCTCGAACGGGTTTTGGCTGGCGATCCACGCTGGGTCGCGCTCGAGCAGAACGTCGATGACGAGATCCGGGCCGCCGTCGAGGCCGCCGATGCCGCGCCCTTCGGTCCGCCCCCCGTGCCGCCGGCGCCGCGTGGCCGCGGGGCGCCGCTGTGGCGGCCGCTGGAGTTCGGGGAGGAGCGGACCGTGAAGTCGATCCAGCGCGGCCTCGGCGCGGCGCTGGCCGCCGATGAGCGTGTCGTCGTCATCGGCGAGGACATCGAGAGTCCCTATGGCGGTGCGTTCAAATGCACCCAGGACCTCTCGGCCCGCCATCCGGGGCGCGTCCGCAACACGCCGATCAGTGAGTTGGCGATCGTGGGGATCGGCAACGGCCTCGCGTTGGCCGGCTACCGGGCGGTCGTCGAGATCATGTTCGGCGACTTCGTGACGCTGGCGCTCGATCAGTGGGTCAATCACGCGGCGAAGTTCGCCTTCATGTTCGCCGACAAGGTGACCGTGCCGCTCCTGGTGCGGACGCCGATGGGTGGCAAGCGGGGATACGGCGCCACCCACAGCCAATCGCTCGAGCGGCATGTCGTCGGCGTGCCGGGGACGCGCGTACTTTGCCTCCACCACCGCTATCCCGCTGCCGATCTGCTCGCGGCGCATTTCGCCGACCCGGACACGCCGACGTTTCTCGTCGAGAACAAGATCCTCTACGGGCGATCCTGCTCGGCGGCGGTGCCGGCAGGTTTCACCCTGTCGGCCACCGCGGAGCCGTTTCCGACCGTGCGCCTCGCGCCCACCGAGGCGGCGGCAGTGACGATCGTCGCGTTGGGGGGAGTCGGCGCCGATGCCGAGGAAGCGGCGCAGCGGCTGTTCGTCGAGCAGGAGCTCACGGCCGATCTCCTCCTGCCGACCCGTCTCTACCCGTTCGACGTCGAGCCGATCCTCGAGAGCGTCCGGGCGACGGGGCGGTTGCTGGTCGTCGAGGAGGGGCAGGGGTTCGCCTCGGTCGGGGCCGAGATCGTCGCCACGGTGGCGGAACGCCTCGGCCCGGCCTTGCACTCCGCGGCCCGGGTGGCGGCGGCCGAGTGCCCGATCCCTGCGGCCCGACCGCTCGAGCAGGCGTGCCTGCCGGGCGTTGGCGAGATCCTCGCCGCCGCGTCGCGGCTGGTCGTGACCTGACCTCCAGGGAGGTGCGATGAGCAGCACCGAGATCCGGGTCCCGCGTGAGACGGTCAACGACGACACCGTCAAGATCGTGCGCTGGCTGGCTGCCGACGGCGACGTTGTCCGGACGGGGATGACGGTCGTCGAACTGGAAACCTCGAAGTCGGTGATCGACGTCGAGTCCCCAGCCGCGGGGCGGCTTTCGATCCGCCGCGCCGCCGGGGAGCAGGTGCCGATCGGTGACCTCCTCGGGTTCGTCGGCGAGACGGCTGCCGCGCCCACCCCGGCCGCATCGCCCGCGGCCTCGTCCGCGGGCAGCGCCGCGGTCGCTCCGCCGGCGGCTGGGCCGACGATGTCCGCCAAGGCGAGAGAACTGATCGCCGCCCACGGGATCGACGAATCGGCCTTCGCTCACCTCACGCTGGTGCGCGAGGCGGACGTGCGTGCCCATCTCGCCGCGGCGA
>VGYP01000535.1 GCA_016872955.1 Planctomycetota bacterium | reverse complement strand
GGCGTCGGAAAACGCGGCACCAGCCTCACCAGCCGCCCATCGGCCCGGAAATGCCTGTGGGCATCGTTGCGGAAGTGCCATTGACCGGACTATCCTTTATCCTTCTATCCTTGAGGAGGCGAGTAGACGGCCGGGGGGAATCCGGTGAAACGGCCGGTGCTCTATCCCACTACCTGCATAAGCCTGCCCCTGAACTCGTCTTCGGACATCGGCCCTTGTTTTCTCAGGCGAGCCCTGTCCTTCCTCGGAAACCTCTTCTCCACAGTGGCAAGCCGCCGTCGTGGTCGGTCAGGAATCTCCAAGTACACAAACGTCATCTTCCGATTCGCGCGAGGAACGACCTTACGATTAATGACCTTGGCGGGAGGGTAAACCCAGAGCTTCCTATTAGCCGTTTCAAAAACCTGGATCACCGTGTCGCCCGTCCGATAGGGCAGGTCTCTTCGCCATATGGTGTCGATTGTCGAACGGCTTTCTTCCCGCTCGGCTTTGGCTTCACGCTCTCCGGTCTTGAGTTCCTTCTCGTACTCGGTATCAACCTCGGCTTCGACGATTTGGGCCAGGAAAACCCTTGGTTTCGCCAGTCTCACCGAGTTGGCTGTCCCCTTGCTGCCTCTAGGTCGCCGGGGCGGCCGATACAGCCCAGCCAGCGATCTAGGTCTCGCCTCAGAAGCGGAGTCGTGCAAAGGCCCTGAATGTGCGCTCCTGCTGCTCTGGCGATAGACGAATCCCTCACCAGAACGACCGCCTCCTTCAGTTCGTCCCTCGACAGAGACAGATGCGTTTGCGGAGCCGATGAAGGCAGTGGCCCCAAAGACATAGATCTTCGCGTGTAGTCTACCGAGCGTGTACAGCTTCACCCCTTTGTCGAGGAGGCGACGGAGCGCCAGAGGGTGGGTCTGCCCGCTCTTCACAGCAGGCTCGCTTGCATTGACCAGGAGCGTGTCTCCTGCCCTCAGCGGGAGCAGGCGACTCCCTGCCTCGCCAAAGTAGGGCACAGCCACAAAAGCCGTTCCTCGTCGCCTACCCTTGGCGGTCAAGGTGATCTGATGCCAGATGTCGTCGGCGAGAAACTGGATCGACATACACTTTGTCCCGTCAGCATAGAGCAATCGAATCGGGAAATCGTAACACGGACGCGGGAGTGGCAAGGTGCCGCGTATAGGCTTGGCTTCAGGCTTCTGCGTTAGCGCGTACCCCTGGAGCGCGGGACCGTGACGCCGCTCCCGGAGCCACTGACCAGGCAACGTGGGTCTCTGGAACATCTACTCCGATATGTGTGAGCACACTGACGTTCGACAATCTCGGCCAGAAAGCCTTGGCGACAGCCATCGCGTGAAAGCGGTACCCTGTTGACCGACGCCGCCCCGGGCGTCACCAAGGAGCCGCCCCATGAAACTCCGCTGGCCGCCGCTGTGGCGACTCCTGCTGCCGGCCGCGGCATTTCTGGCACTCGCGGTCTTCGCGCTCGTCACCGACGAGGCCCTCGGCTACCGCCGGCACGTTCGGATGGGCGGCGCCGGCTGGCGGCGAATTCCGCGATGCGCGAGCCCCTTCGACTACTGGGCGAACGTCGTTCTCTGCATCGAGTGCAGCGGCCTCTTCGGGGCGGCCGGCCTTTTGCGGCACGCCGGCCTCGAGGCGTGGCTCCGCAATCGACCGTGGCGCATGGTCGGGCTTTTTGTGGGCGTGGCCGTGCTCGTGCTCGCCGTGGCGTTCGGGGTTGCGGCGGTTGTTGAGTGAGGCGGGGGCGGGGCACGCGGCCCAAGAGCGCCGAGGCGAAGTCGTGTGTCGCGACGTACCTGATCGATCGCGATGTGCCGAGCTATTTTCGGAGTCTCGAACATCTTCTCCGGTACTGCGCCCGGCCTCCCTTCGCGCTCGAGCGGCTCTCCGTGATCCGCGGTGCAGACGGCCGCATAACCA
>VGYP01000534.1 GCA_016872955.1 Planctomycetota bacterium | reverse complement strand
GTCCGCTCGATCGCGCGCAATCAGCACGACGACGTGAAGGCCGATGCCAACCGCGAGTCGAGCGGCAAGATCGTGAGCCGTGCCTGCCAGGAGGTTGACAAGCAGGCCGATCCTAAGCTGGAGGAGATGGCGGAGCGGATCAGGACGAGGCTCTGGCAGCCGCTGGTCAGCCTCGGCCTGGAGCCGACACCGGTGGCGCTGGAAAGCACCGAGGACGTGGCCAGCCTGCGGCTGCGGCTGGCGGCCGAGTCGCAGTTGGCGGCGCACACGCCGCGGCCCCGCGCCCCTGCCGACGCCCTGCTAAGCATGCAGATCCACGAGACGGCGGCCAACAACGCCATGGGGCGATTCGCCCTGGCGGGCCGGCGGCTGGAGCTGCCCGAACTCTGCCTGACGGTCTGCGAGCGGCTTGGCATAGAGCCGCTCGTGCCGGACGACCTGCCCGACGGCGTGGCCGTGACGTTCGCCGCCGGCGAGCCGCTGCGGGTGCAGTGCCGGGCTGGACTGGTGCATGTCCGCGTGGCGCTCGATGCCCTCGAGTGCGGTCGCCGCAACTGGTACGACCTCGCCGTCCACGTCGCCTACAAGCCCGTCGCCGCCGGACCGCAGATCTATCTGGAACGCGAGGGGCCGGTGCAGATCAGCGGCCCCGGTCACGAGGGACGCATGGAGATCGCGCTCCGGCTGATCTTCGGGAAGATCTTCGCCAAGGAGCGGCTGGTGGCGGTGCTGCCGGCGAAGGTGGCGGAGAATCCGCGACTCGTCGGGGTGCAGGTGGTGCAGGCCGCGGCGACCGAAGGCTGGCTGGGGATCGCCCTCGCCGACCCGGCCGGCGGCGACACGGCCGGTGCCTCCTCGGCACGACCGTCGCCGACGGCGGTGGTGCCAATCCCGACCGCTGGCCGCCTCCCGCGCCGCTAGTCGGCGTGAGGCTTCGCGGCGGTGCGGCCGTCGGTACACTGCCCGCTCCCTGCCGCCCTCCGGAGCCACACCGATGCCCGCCAGCCCCTCCTTCCGCACCGAGTCCGACAGCATGGGGGAGGTGCGGGTGGCGTCCGACCGTTACTGGGGCGCCCAGACCGAGCGGTCGCGCGACAACTTCAAGATCGGCGTCGAACGCTTCCGCTGGGGGCGGCCCGTGATCCGAGCCCTGGGCATCCTCAAGAAGGCCGCGGCCCTCGCTAACGGTGAGTTGGGCCAACTGTCCGCCGACAAGGTGGGGCTGATCATGCGGGCCGCCGACGAGGTGATCGCCGGCTCGCTCGACAACCACTTCCCGCTGGTCGTATTCCAGACCGGGAGCGGCACGCAGTCGAACATGAACGCCAACGAGGTGATCTCCAACCGGGCCATCGAGTTGGCGGGCGGCACGCTCGGCTCCAAGAAGCCGGTGCATCCCAACGACGACGTGAACCGCGGCCAGTCCTCCAACGACACGTTCCCGACGGCCATGCACGTGGCCGCCGTCGAGGTGATCCACGATCGGCTGCTGCCGGCCGTACGGGCCCTGCGGGACGTGTTCGCGAGGCTCGAGCAGGCGCATGCCCAAGTCGTGAAGATCGGTCGCACTCACCTGCAGGATGCGACGCCGATCACCCTCGGCCAGGAGATCTCGGGCTGGCGGGCGCAGCTCGACGACCGGATCGCCGGCCTGGAACGGGCCCTGCCGGGCCTGCTCGAGCTCGCGATCGGCGGCACGGCCGTCGGCACTGGCCTCAACGCCCATCCACGGTTCGGCGACGCGGCCGCCGCATGGATCGCCAAGGAGACGGGCCACCGGTTCGTGTCGGCGGCCAACAAGTTCGCTGCCCTCGCGGCCCACGACGCACTGGTGGAGGTGAGCGCGGCGGAGCGGGGGCTGGCCATGGCCCTGCTGAAGATCGCCAACGACATCCGCTGGCTGGCGAGCGGGCCCCGCTGCGGCCTCGG
>VGYP01000533.1 GCA_016872955.1 Planctomycetota bacterium | reverse complement strand
TGCTCATCGTGCCGCCCTCCGCGCACCTATGCAGCGGCACGATCCGAAAAAGCCCCTGGCTGACGACGGTTTTCGGGGCCAAGGACGGGCGACTGGCTACTGGGGCGACCGTGGAGCCGTCCGGCGCCCGGTGCGACTGCAGTCCCTCGAAGTAGCCGACGAACAGCATCCGAAAGAAGACGCCCGGCGGCACGCCGGGTCGCCCCATCGTCTCGGCGTAGTACGGAGCGCACAGCTTCTCGACCAGCGGGTCGAAGCCGTTTTCGGCCAGAAGCCGGTTGAGTGCCGAATAAAACGGGTGGCCGGGAGACCGCGGCAGATCGGAGGCCGCGACGAAGGCCTCCAGCTGCCGCTCCCGGCGTCGCTTCCCGAGCGCCATGCCCCCTCCAGGGTCAGAGCCTCAACTCGTCGGTCCCCAAGGCCGCAGTGTAGCGCCCTCCGCGAAGGCGCGAAGGGGACTCTGGCCACGGTCTGCTAGAGTTGCACGGCGAACCAAGGCTGGCGTCCCCCGCTACTCCATCCCGCGCCGCACGGTGTGTTTCATCGAGGCCCGTCGCCGTCATGATCCGGTGGTCCAGCGTTATCGCCGCCGTCCTCCTGCTGGCCCTCACCGGCCCGGCGCGCGCCGACCAGCTCACCCTGAAGGTCGTCTCGATCGCCGACGGCGACACGTTCACCGGGCTCGACAGCCAGAACCGCAAGGTCAAGGTCCGGCTCCACGGTATCGACGCGCCCGAGACCGGGCAGGCGTTCGGCACCGTCGCCCGCAAGGCCCTGGGTGACCTCATCCAGGGAAAGTCGGTCGAGGTCGAGGAGGTCGACCGAGACCGTTATGGCCGGGTGGTCGGCAAGGTCCGGGTCGGCGGCGTGTACGTCAACCGGGAGCAGGTCGCCAAGGGGCTGGCCTGGCGGTACGTTCAATACGACAGGCGCGGCGAGTTCACGCAGGTCGAGCACGCCGCTAGGGCCGCTCGCACTGGCCTCTGGGCCGACGCGAATCCGGTGCCGCCCTGGGAATGGCGGAAGAGCGAGAGGGAGCGGAAGGCGGCGGCGAGGCGATCATGAGCAACTTCCGATCGGCAGGAGTCGAGCCCCTCGCAGTCGACCGTGTCCGTCTCCGGGAGGTCGACCAGCATCACGTCGAGCAGTCCCTCCATCTTCGGGCCCGTGCCAGCATCCTCAGGGACAGTGAGGACGAAGCCACGCCGGGCGATCTCGTGGGAATCCTCGCCGGTCTTGTGGGCCACGGCGACGAACAGGTCAGAGTCACTCATGGGTTCTTGAACTCCTGAAATTGGATGGGGAAGAATCACACGGACACGAACACAGGGACACCGGCCGCCAACGCAGCGAGCCGGAATAAGAGGGGGCCAGCCACAGGGGGCGACCGGGAAACGACAAAGCCGCCCGCAGGGGCGGCCTAGGGCGGCTCAAGGAACGAGACAATGAACGGATGTGGCGATGATTGACCGCGAATCGCCGATATATATATTCCTGTATCCCCTTTTTGTTGAGGGGGTGTGTTTCTCAACCCCGACGGCCTTCCGTCATTGTTATGGAGGACTTTATGGCCAAGGAAATGCGACGAACGGGGCTTTTTTCAGCGGTCTCTGCCGATGGCTCCATCCATGAGATTGTGGAGTGGACTGAGTTCTACGACGCCACCTCAACGTCTAGCACTCACCGAGAATGGGTGCCCGGAATGAGGTCGTTGACACTGCGATCGGGCGAACACGTGAATCATCTTGGTGACGATGAATACGAAGTTGTTTCGAGTAGTCTGCGGCTGCGGAAAGCAAAGTAATCGGCTACAGAGCGATCGAGGCGCGGGTTGAGTAGCCCTGCTCGCTCCGCCTCGGTTGCCTCACCTCGTGTCCCGAGCAGCCCCAACACCGGCCCGCTTGGCGGCACCGTGTCAGCAAACAGCTGTCGTTG
>VGYP01000532.1 GCA_016872955.1 Planctomycetota bacterium | reverse complement strand
CAAGAAGGAGATGCGGAAGCGGGAGTTCTTCGAGAAGCCCAGCGAGACCCGCCGCCGTGCCCGTCTTCGCGCCGAGCGTCGCACCAAGCGGAACCACCTGCTGGGCGTGTGAGATGGAGCGGGGCCACGGTCGAACGACCGGTGTCATCCGCCCGTTGGCCGCTCACGAGTAGTCGAGCGCCAGGTCCAGCCAGGCAGCATCGTGGGCCGGCCAGCCCGTGCTGATGCGATCCACGCCCGAGCGGGCGATCATGGCCGCCGTGTCGGGCCGGATGCCGCCCGAGGCCTCGAGCAACACCCGCGGTGCGATGCGATCCCGGAGCGCGACGCAGCCGGCCAACGCGTCGGCTCCCATGTTGTCGAGCAGGACGATGTCGGGCCCCGCCTCGAGCACGGCACCGAGCTGCTCCGGTGTGTCGATCTCGATCTCCACGACCATAGCCGCGGCCCGGGGCGGCGGAAACGTGCGGTCCAAGAACGTCCGGGCCCGTCTGACCGCCTCGGCCGGCTCGAGACCGGCCGCGGCCAGCGCCGCGAGGTGGTTGTCCTTGACGAGGATCGCGTCGTAGAGCCCGAGGCGGTGGTTCCAGCCGCCTCCCACGCGGGTGGCATATTTGTCGAGCAGTCGCCAGCCGGGCACGGTTTTGCGGGTGTCGTATACGCGGCAGCGAGTGCCGGCGACCGCGTCGACGAGCCGCCGCGTCGCGGTCGCGATGCCCGACAGCCGGCCCAACAGGTTGAGCACGACGCGTTCCGCCGCCAGCACGCTTCGCGTCGGGCCGGCCAGCACGGCCACCTCGGAACCTGCCGCGACCGCGGTGCCATCGGCGACCCGCGGTTCGAAGATAAGCCGCCGATCGGCCACGGTGGCCACGACCGCCGCTGCCGGCAGCCCGGCGATCACGCCGCTCCGCCGGGCCACCACCCGCGGGCGGCAGGTGGCCTCGGCGGCCACGAGGCCCACGCTCGTCCAGTCGCACTCGTGGCCAAGGTCCTCCGCGAGCCAGCCCAGGGCCAGCTCCTCCGCGTGCCGCGCGAGCGGGGCATCCCACCGGATCTGGCGGAACCCGGGGCCGCCCGGCACGTCGAGGTCGGCTGCGTCGGGACTGGTCATGTGACTGCACGGCGGGGTGGGCGGGGGCCTCGTCCGCGGCGGAGGGGACGCTGCCGGCGGGCAAGCGTATCCTAGGGGTATCGTTGTTGCCGTCGCCACCGTCCGTTGATTCACCCATGCCGCAGCAGGAGCCGAATGCGTCGCTGATCTGCCGTCGCATGCAGCCGCTGGTGGCCGGCCTGCTGGGGACGGCCCTGGCCGCCATGGCCCTCTGGTACCTGCTGCGGGGCGGCCTGTCGGGCGGCCTCGTGCACCACGATGCACCCCCGGCTGCCAGCGTCGTCTTCACGGTCGACGTCAACGCGGCGGACGCGGCCGAACTCGCCCAGTTGCCGGGCCTCGGTCCCGCCACGGCCGTGCGGATCGTCGAGCACCGCGAGCGGCATGGCCCCTTCACGGCCTGCGAGGACCTGCTGGCGGTCCCCGGCATCGGGCCGGCGACCCTAGCGGGGATCCGTCCCCATCTCCGCCCCTGGCCGTCGGAGTCGCCATGACCGCGGACGCCCCCCTGCAGCCCGGTGTGTTCGAACTGGTGGCGCCCTACGAGCCGGCGGGCGATCAGCCCGGCGCCATCGACGCCCTCGTGCGGGGCGTGGCCGAGGGGCGGCCGTCGCAGGTGCTGATGGGCGTGACCGGATCGGGCAAGACCTTCACGATGGCCAACGTCATCGCCCGGGTCGGCCGTCCCGCCCTCATCCTGTCGCACAACAAGACGCTGGCTGCGCAGTTGTACGCGGAGTTTCGGGACTTCTTCCCGCACAACGCCGTCCACTACTTCGTCAGCTACTACGACTACTACCAGCCCGAGGCCTACATCCCCCAGAGG